>JAIOPA010000008.1 GCA_021414165.1 Candidatus Eiseniibacteriota bacterium | reverse complement strand
TGGAGTTCGCCACGCTGCGCGGCGAGCCGTATTGCCGCCGTGGCTCGGCGGCGATCGCGGTGTTGCGTCTGGATCCCGAGCGCGTGCGGTTGCGCGTACGGCACTACACGCAGTTCGGCGCACAGCGCCCGCTCGACGTGGTGGAGTGGCAGCAGCGCACGCACGCGGTGGCGGTGTTCAATGCCGGCCAGTTCTACCCGGACTATCGCGCAGTCATTCATGTTGTTCGATAGCGCCGCCACATTGCGCGTGCGCCGCAGCGAGCGTATCGCCAATCGCACCGTGGTCGCCGAGGACCGGCATCATCGCATCGTGATCCTGGTGAGCGAGGGCGCCTACACGCTGGCGGACTACGCGTGGGTGCTCATGCACTCCACGCTCAACCTGACCCACGCCATGAGCATGGACGGCGGCCGCGAGGCCTCGCTGGTGGTGGCACAGGGGGGATTCCGCTACGCCACGTTCGGCCCCTGGCTCGAGCACGAGGACCACCCCGAGGCCGGCACCGCCCGCACGCCCTTACCCGCGGTCGTCACGGTGGAGTTGCCGTGACCGGCGCCACCCGTATGCCAGCGCCCTTCAGGTCCGCGAGCGATGAGCAAAGCGAAGAGTCTGCAATGAGGTTGCAATGAGTCTCTCGCGCTTTCCCTGTGCGGTCTGCGGCACGCTCATCTCGCGCCGCCCGCCCGATGCCAAGCGGCCCCGGCATCTCACCTGCCCGCGCTGCCGCTACATGATCTACGACTACCCGCGCTCGGCGGCTGGCATGCTGGTGGTGCGCGACGATCGCGTGTTGCTGCTCGAGCGCGCGCATGCGCCGCGCATCGGCTTCCTCGATGTGCCCGGCGGCTTCATGGAGGCGCGCGAGACGATCGAGGGCGCCGCGCGGCGCGAGCTGCGCGAGGAGACCGGGCTCACGCTGGGCAAGGTCGACTCGTTGGGCTTCTACTGGGACACCTACTTCATCAAGGGCTTCGGCCGGTTCCCGGTCATGAACTTCTACTTCGCCGGCCACTGGCGGCGCGGCGAGCCCGTGGCGGCCGATGACGCCGCCAGCGCGGCCTGGGTGCCCATCGCCTCGGTCATGCGCCACCAGAAGCGCTTCGCGTGGGCGCACATGAAGCCGCTGCTGCGCGATCTCGCCGCGTGGGCCAAGCGCGCGTAGCCCGGCTCATCCGGCGCTACTCGAACACGATCTCGTCGGCGAAGATGAACGAGCGGTTGCCCGCGCCCTTGTGCCAGTCGGGACACATGACCGGTGCAACGCCCTTCACCTGCACATAGCGCGCCTTGCGCGCGGCAAACGTCACGCTCAGGTCCTGCGTGACCACACCCTCGGCATGCTCGTCGACCGTGTTCTCGACGCGGCCCGCAGGGGTGAACGTGACGCCATCGAGTGACGTGGCGAACGTGGCGGCCTTGGGGCTGAAGATCCACGAGTTCTGATCCTGCAGGAACCCGCAACCGAGCTTCTGGAGCGTGCGCGTCTCGCCCAGGTCCACGACCACGTCCATGTCGACACCGTAGAAGCCCATCCAACTCGGCACCCGGAAGTCGTCACCCCCGCGCACGCCATCGATGAGCGCATCGGGGCCGTCGGCGGTGTAGGCGCGATGCGGCGGGGTGCACGACACGATGCGGCGGTTGCCCTCGATGTGCACGAACTTCACCTGCTGCAGCGGTGACGGCTCGAAGTCCCGGCTCACGGCGAGCATGCGCAGGATGCACGTGGTGTCGGGCAGCGGCAGTGAGACGGTGCCGACCGCGCTGTCCGGCGCGATCGCGCCCATGAGTTCCTGCTGGCCGCGATCGGTGAGCGAGAACCGGATGCCGAACATGGAGTCGGCCGATGCCAGCACGATGCGCGGCCTTCCGCGAAAACGTGCATCGCCGCTCACCACATAGGGCGCCGCGGTCACGCGCGGACCTTCCATGCGCGAGCGCGGCGCGCGGCCCTTGCCGCGGCCCCACGTGGTGTCGGGCGTGTCGCTCATGGCAAACGCCAGCGTGCCGCCCGCCACGATCTCGGCGTGGCGCAGGTAGGCACGCGACAGCGGCTGCTTGCCCAGCATGGCCGAGCGGATGTACGGCGTGCCGCGCTTGCCGCCCGCGCGCGTGATCACGAAGTCGCGTCCGTTCGGCAGGTGCAACGTGGCGCGCGGGAACAATGGGGTGCCGATGGCCCACGTGTCCTGGCCGGGATCGACCGCGTACAGGCCCAACGCCGAGAGCACGTACCATGCGCTCATCTGGCCGCAGTCCTCGTTGCCGGCGAGCCCGTCGCGCCGCGCGGTGTACAGACTGTCGAGGATGCGGCGCACGGTCTGCTGCGTGCGCCACGGCTGGCCCGCGTAGTTGTAGAGGTACGCGATGTGGTGGCTGGGCTCGTTGCCGTGTGCGTACTGGCCGATCAACCCCGTGATGTCGGCCTGGTCGCGGCCCGTGGTCTGCGTGGGCGCGGCGAACAGCGAATCGAGCTTGGCGGCATAGGCGGCAGGGCCGCCCAGTGCGCTCATGTGCGATTCGATGTCGTGCGGCACGAAGAAGCTGTACTGCCAGCTGTTCGCCTCGGTGAAGTGGAAGTCCACCTCGCGCGGGTCGAACGGGGTCTTGAAGCGTGCGTTGATGCGCGGCCGCATGAAGCCCGTGGCGGGGTCCAGGATGTGCCGCCAGCCCTGCGCACGAAGCGCGTACTCGGCGGCCACCGAGTCGCGGCCCAGCGCCCGCGCAAAGCGGCTCACGCACGCCGCGTCGTAGGCGTACTCGAGCGTCTTGGACACGCTCTCGCTCTCGCGTTCACCGCGCACATGGCCGCGCAAGCGGAAGTCCGCGCGGCCGCGCGCGTCGGCATCGGCGCTGGCGCGCATGGCGGCCAACGCCTGCTGCGCATCGAAGCCCCGGATGCCCTTGGCGTACGCGTCGGCGATCACCGAGATCGCATGGTCGCCGATCATGCAGTCGGTCTCATTGCCGGCCAGCTCCCACACCGGCAGCAGCCCACCCTCGCGCCACTGGGCGAGGAACGTGTTCACGAAGTCGTTCGTGCGCGCGGGTTCGAGCAGCGTGTACAACGGGTGCGCGGCGCGGAACGTGTCCCACAGCGAGAACACCGTGTACTGCGTCCAGCCCTTGGCGGTGTGCACCTGGCCATCGCGACCGCGGTAGCGGCCATCGACATCGGTGTACAGGTTGGGCTGCAGCAACGTGTGGTAGAGCGCGGTGTAGAACACCGTGTCCTGCTGTGGCGTGCCGCCGCTCACTTCAATGCGCGACAGCGCCACGCGCCACGCCTCGCGTGCGGCAGCGCGCGTGGCGTCGAACGAGCCGGCACCGGCCTCGGCGTCGAGTGCGGCGCGCGCACCCGCCTCATCGACCGCGCTGATCCCCACGCGGACCGTGAGCGGCCCCGTGGGGCGGCCCAGCTGCAGTGCCACGCGCACGTCGCGGCCGCTGGCCTCGCGCAGCTCGGGCCGCGGCGTGCCGTCCACCGCGAACAGCGCGCGGATCTCCTGCGAGAACCGCGCCACGAAGTACACGCGCTGGTCGCGCGCCCACGCACGGGAACGCCGGAAGCCGGCGATCGTGTGGTCGTCGATCAGGTGCGCGCTGGACTCCAGCACCTCGTCGCGGTGGGTGAGGTCCAGCAGCACGAACGCGCTGTCGGTGGCGGGGAACGTATAGCGGTGCCAACCGGTGCGTGCCGTGGCCGTGAGCTCGGCGCGGATGCGCGAGTCCTCGAGCGTGACCGCGTAGTAGCCGGGCGAGGCCGCCTCGCTGCGCTTGTCGAACGGTGAGCCGTAGCCCTCGCCGGGCTTGCGGCCATAGGAGTTCCGCCACTGTGGCGTGCCGGTGCCGGGGAACAGCAGGATGTCGCCGTAGTCGCCCACGCCCGTGCCGCTCAGGTGCGTGTGCGAGAAGCCGTACACCACGCGATCGTCATCGTGATACCCCGAGCAGCCGTCCCAGCCATCGAGCCGCGTGTCGGGCGACAGCTGCACCATGCCGAACGGCACGGTGGCGCCGGGGAACGTGTGGCCATGGCCGGCGGTGCCGATGAACGGATCGACCCAACGCACGGGGTCGAACGCGGCGTGGGCGGTGGATGCGAGCAATGCGAGCGACAGCAACGCGGCAGCGAGAGCAGGGCGCATCGGTCGGGGCTCCGGAGTGGCGGTATCGACAGGACCCCGAAAGGCTAGCACGATGCCCATGTGACGTGCGCGCCGAGCGGGGAGCCGCTACGCTCGCGCGACCTGTACCCGAGGTCCGGCCACCACTCCGAGGTAAGCATGCGTTCGATTCCCCGTGTCGTGCTGTGCGCGTTGCTCCTGCTGCCGGTGTTGTCGTCGTGCGCCAAGGCGCCCGAGAGCAAGAAGCTGGTGATCGGGCTGTCGCTCGACACGCTCAAGGAGGAACGCTGGCAGCGCGACCGCGACTTGTTCGTGGCGCGCGCCACCGAGCTGGGTGCCACGGTCGATGTGCAGGTGGCCAACAACGACGAGGCGCGGCAGGCCGCGCAGTGCGAGAACCTGCTCACCAAGGGCGTCGACGTGTTGGTGGTGGTGGCGCACAACAGCGAGAGCGCGGCGACGATCGTGGAGGCCGCGCACAAGGCCAAGGTGCC
>JAIOPA010000007.1 GCA_021414165.1 Candidatus Eiseniibacteriota bacterium | reverse complement strand
TACGAGCGGGAGATCGCGAACCCCTCGACCCACCACCATGCCGAGGAGCACGCGACCTACTAGTGCGGTGCCGCGGGGCCCCCGCCCGCAGCCACCTCTATAGGACTCCCGGGACCGGCCCCGATCCGGCCCCCCGCCGGGCCCATCCCCCGGCCGACCGGTCGAGCGTATCTCCCGGTCCTCGTGGCGGTTGACGCCGCGGACCCCCGCCCGCTAACTTCCCAGCCGTTATTCCCTCCAGCAGTACTCAGGGCCAGCTGCTTTCACCCCGTTTTCACCCTCGGTGACGCGGTCCGTGACGGAATCCCCGTTCGTTGGTGGGGCGTGGCCAAGCGGTAAGGCACGGGACTTTGGCTCCCGCATCCGGAGGTTCGAATCCTCCCGCCCCAGCCACCTTGGCACCGGGGCCGGACGAAACGGCCCCGGTGTCTGCTTTCCATCTCGACATTCGTGTCATCCGGTCCCCTGTGATCGGCTGACGCTTCACGCGCGCATCACCGGCCCGGCTGCTGCATGCCCGGGGCCGGCACCGTTTCCATGAGTCCTTCACGGGAGGTCGGACTTGGATCCTTGTCGCATCTTCGCAGGTACCGCGAGTCAGCGCCTCACTCAGGCGATCTGCGAGCGCTTGAAGGTGCCCGTCGGTGACGTGGTCGTGTCGCGCTTCGAGGATGGCGAAGTGTCCGTCCGCTTCAATGAGAACATCCGCGGCAGTGACGTGTTCATCGTGCAGTCCACGAACGCGCCGGCGGATCACCTCATGGAGCTGCTCGTCATGCTCGACGCGGCGAAGCGTGCCTCGGCGCGGCGCGTGACGGCGGTGCTGCCGTACTTCGGCTATGCGCGCCAGGACCGCAAGGACCAGCCGCGCGCGCCGATCACGGCCAAGCTCGTGGCCAACCTGATCACGGTCGCGGGCGCCGATCGCGCGCTCACGATGGACCTGCACAGCGCGCAGATCCAGGGCTTCTTCGACATCCCGCTCGACCATCTGTACTCGGCGCCGGTGCTCATCGAGCACTTCGTCAAGCTCGAGCTGCCGAACCTCGTCGTCGTGGCGCCGGACATCGGCAGCGTGAAGATGGCGCGCGCCTATGCCAAGCGTCTCAACGCCGACCTCGCGCTCGTCGACAAGCGCCGCCCCAAGGCGGACTCGGTCGAGGTCATGAACATCATCGGTGACGTCGAGGGCAAGAACGCGGTCATGTTCGACGACGTCGTCACCACCGCGCGCACGTTGTGCCAGGCCGCCAAGGCCATCCGCGCGCGTGGCGCCAAGGATATCTACGCCGGTGTCACGCACGGCGTGTTCTGCCCGGGGGCATTCGAGCGCATTGCCGAGTCGCCCATCAAGGAAGTCGTGGTCACCGACACCATGCACCACGCGCCGGGCACGCTGCCGTCGCAGATCCGTGAGCTCACCGTGGCCGGGTTGCGCAAGTCACAACGGAGGTCCAGATGGCAGTCATCCAGTTGAAGGGTTCGGCCCGCGAGACGCTGGGCAAGGGCGGTGCGCGCAAGGCGCGTGCAGCCGGCCAGATCCCCGGCGTCATCTACGGTCACAATGAGACGCCGGTGCCCGTGTCGGTCGACGGTAAGGAGTTCGAGGGTGCGCTGCGCCAGCACAAGGGCGCGAACGCGATCGTGAATCTGAGCGTGGCGGGTAAGGACGTGACGGCGCTGATCCGTGACGTTCAGTACCACCCGCTGTCGCGCCAGATCATCCATCTCGACTTCCAGCACATCTCGCTCACCGAGCAGATCGAGGTCGAGGTCGCGGTGCACTTCGTCGGTCTGCCGATCGGCGTCAAGGACGGTGGCGGCATCCTGGAGCACCTCGTGCGCGAGCTCGAGGTCCGCTGCTTGCCGACCGCGATCCCGCAGAGCATCGACGTGGATGTGACGGGCCTCAATGTCGGCGAGAACCTGCACGTGCGCGACATCAAGGTCGACGGCTTCACGATCATCACCGACGGTGATGTGACGGTCGCCGCAGTCGTCGCTCCGGCCGCGGAAGAAGTCGCGACGCCGGCCGCGGGTGCTGCGGAGCCCGAGGTCGTGGGCGCGAAGGGCAAGAAGGACGCCGAGGGTGCTCCCGAGGCGAAGGACGCGAAGAAGAAGTAACCCGCCGTGCGACTGGTGGTGGGGCTGGGCAATCCGGGAGAGCGTTACGCACGCACACGGCACAACGTGGCGTGGTGGGCACTCGACCAACTCGCCTCGCGGCATGCCGCGAGCGAGGCGCCCGGCGACACGACCTACCGCATGCGGCACTGCCGCATCGCGGGTCACGAGGTGGGGCTGCTGCAGCCACTCACGTTCATGAACTTGAGTGGTGAAGCGCTCGCCGCGTGGCGGGCCAGGAACGGGCAGGAAGACGGGCTTCTGGTGGTGAGTGACGATGTCTATCTGGCGTTGGGCCTGCTTCGCGTACGCGCGAGCGGATCGAGCGGCGGACACCGGGGGCTCGAGAGCATGGAGGCGGTGATCGGCGGCCGGGATTACGACCGGCTGAGGATCGGCGTCGGTGCGGCGGAGAACGCGGCCGCACTCAAGGAGCATGTGCTGGACGAGTTCGCACCGGAGGAATCTCCGGTGCTCGAAGAAGCGATCCGCCGAGCGGCGGATTGCACCGAAGTGTGGGCCGCCGAGGGCGCACTCGCGGCCATGAATCAGTTCAATCGCAGGATGCGCAGAGAGGAATCCGAGACGTGACCAAGTACGAGACGGTCTACATCCTCGAGCCGAGCTACGACGAGGTGAAGGCCCAGGAGTTCTCCGACAAGGTGCAGGGTTGGATGAAGGATCTGGGCGGCGAGGTGGTCGAGGTCCAGAAGTGGGGCAAGCGTCGCTTGGCCTACGAGGTCCGCAAGCGCCGGGACGGCGTCTACACGATGATCGTGTGGAACGGCGGCGGCGTCATGGTGAAGGAGCTCGAGCGTCGCTTGGCCCTCGAGGAGGATGTCATGCGCATCCTCACGACGGTCCACGTTCCGCCGGAGCTCTGGCAGGGCGTTCCGGAAGCCGAGGCTGCGGCCGCGGCCGAGGATTCGGATCGCGACTAAGAACACCGTTCGTCCCCGAGGGGAGGCCCCATGGCCGAACTCAGACTCCCGGAACTCAATCAGGTCGTCCTGTCGGGACGGCTCACGCGGGATCCGGACCGTCGGTACGCCTCGGATGGCACGGCGATCACGTCGTTGCCATTGGCGTTCCACCGGCGTTATCGCACCCGCGAGGGCACGATGGCGGAACACACGGGGTACGTGACGGTCATGTGTTACCAGCGCCTCGCCGAGGTGTGTGGGCAATACCTGCACATGGGTAGCCCGGTGCTGGTGGAAGGACGTTTACAGATGCGGGAGTGGGCGACCGCCCGGGGCGAGAAGCGACAGAGCCTCGAGATCCGCGCGGAGTCGGTCCACTTCCTCGAGAAGGCCGCAGGCCACGGTGACACCGAGGCTCCTGCGTCCGCCGAGGATCCAACCTCATAAGAAGGAGTCGTTCGCGATGGCGAAGGACCGTGAAGGCAAAGGCGTCAAGAAGAAGTACTGCAAGCTGTGCCTCGAGAAGGTCGCGTTCGTGGACTACAAGGACGAGAAGCGTCTCGGCCGGTTCGTGACCGACCGTGGCAAGATCGTGCCGCGTCGTGTCTCGGGCTCGTGCTCGATGCACCAGAAGCAGCTCACCACCGCGATCAAGCGCGCCCGCGTGCTGGCGCTGGTGCCGTTCACCAGTGACCTCTATCGCTGAACCGGCACGCCCCTCGTCGGCCATGCCGATGATGCGGGCCGTGCTGCTGGTGGGTGGGCTCTCGCTCGGTGCCCTGGCAACGCCATGGCCGTGGGCCGCGTTATGGATCGCGGTCCCGGTCGTCGTGTGCTCGGCGCTGATGCTGGCCTGGCGCTATGGCGCGGTGGCGTGGTCGCTCGCGGGTGTTCTCGCGGTCGCGGCGGCGCTGGCCGTGCTGTTCCCGGCCTCGGGGCTCCGCCTCTGGCACGTGCTGTGGCTGCCGCTCGCGGCAGCGACGGGCACGTGGATGGGCCTGCGCGAGGAAGGTGGCGGACCCGGACTCGGCGAGCGCGCGTGGATGCATCTCCCGCTGCTCCTGGGTGCGTTCGTCATGCCCGTGCTGCCCGGACTCCACGATGCGCTCGTGCGTGTCGAGGCCAAGGCGCGTGTCCAGGAGCAGCAGTTGCTCCAGGGCATGGCGAAGGAGCCCGCTGCACCGGGATCGTGGCGTCACGTCATGGAGGAATCCGCCAAGGTGGCGCCCGCCGAGCGCGTGCGCATGCTGACGTGGTTCCTGCCGAACGTGGCGTTCTTCGGTCTGGTGTTGCTGGTCGGTGCCGGCCGCACGCTGGCGGCTCGCGCCGCAGCGGTGCGCGGTTGGCCGCCGCTGTCGAAAGCCCTGCTCACCGGCTTCCGGTTGCCGGATGGGGCGTTGGTGCCGCTGATCCTGGGGCTCGTGCTCGCGTTGTTCGCGAATGCCACGTGGCATCCGGGGGCAGCGTTCCTGCTGGTGCAATCGGTGCTGGGGTATAGTGTGCAAGGGACCGCGGTCGTCATCTCGGTCCTCGCCGCGCGCGGTGTCCCGCCCACGTTCGTGATGCTCGCGATCCTCTTCCTGTTCGCGTTCACCCTGCCGGTGTTCCTGCCGTCGTTGGCCCTGATCGGGCTGTCCGACGTGTGGCTCGATCACCGGCGTCTCGAGCCGTCCCCGCGCGGGGAGGCCTAGGAGAATCCCATGGAAGTCATCCTGCTCGACGATCTGAAGGGCGTGGGCCAGAAGGGCGCCACGGTCAACGTGAAGCCCGGCTTCGCGCGTAACTTCCTGCTGCCCCGCCGCCTCGCGATCCCCACGGGGACGAAGGCTGCGAACCTGTACACGGAGCTGGCGCGTCAGAAGGAAGTCGCCGCCGACAAGCTCATCGCCGCTGCCAAGATCGAGGCCGCCAAGATCGACGGTCTGCAGGTCAACATCGCGGTGCAGGCGAACGACGAGGACACGCTGTTCGGCTCGATCACCAACGCCGACGTCGCGGATGCCTTGAAGGCCGCGGGTCACGAGGTGGAGCGCCGCCGCATCGAGGTGCCGGAGCACATCAAGCAGCTCGGCAACTACGACGTGACGGTCAAGTACTTCGGCGGTGTCGCCGCGACCATCAAGGTCTGGGTGGTGCGCGCGTGAAGCGGCTCGGCCTCCTCGCGTGGACGCTGGCCGTCGTCGCGTTGACGGCCGGCGTGGCTGGCGCGGCTCCGAAGTCCAAGCCCGCCGCCACCAAGAAGAACGCGGCCGCTGCGGCGGCCGCGAACGACTCCGATCTCGTGCTCGTGCGGATCGGCTCCGAGGTGATCACGCCGCGCATGCTCGCGGCGCGTCTCCTGGAGCTGCCCGAACAGTATCGTCCGCAGTACTCCACGCCCGAGGGCCGCAAGCAGCTCCTCGATCGCATGATCGAGGAGAAGGTGTGGATCAAGGACGCCGAGGCGAACGGGGTCACCAAGCGTCCCGATCTGCTGCTGCAGATCGAGGCGCAGAAGCGTGACCTGCTCATCCGTACCTGGGTGAACGAGGTCATGGCCAAGAATCCGGCGCCGTCGGATTCCGAGGCCACGGTCTACTACAACGAGCACCAGGACGAGTGGAAGACGCCGGCGAACGTCACGCTGCGTCACATCCAGTCGAAGACCGAGGCGGACGCCAAGAAGGTGCTGGCGCTCACCAAGGCGAAGGGTGCGGATTGGGACAAGCTCGCGAAGACGTATTCGGCGGACACGCTCACGCGCAACACGGGCGGTTCGTTGGGCACGGCCACGCGCGAGGGTGGCTTTGCCGGGATCGGTTCGCAGCCGGCGCTCGCCGAGTCGGCGATGGCGCTGGGCTCGGGCAAGATCGGTGGGCCGTACAAGACCGATAAGGGCTGGCACATCATCAAGGTCGAGAACTACCGCGCGGAGTCGGTGCGGGATTTTGACCAGGTGCGCAGCTTCATCGTGCGCCAGCTGCAGCAGGAGCGCACGCAGCGCTACTACCAGGACCAGCTCACGCGCATCCGGAGCACGTTCAAGGTGTCGCCCGATTCGGCCGCGGTGAACAAGTGGATGTCGGCCAAGAAGGGCGCGCGCGAGATGTTCCAGGAAGCCCAGAACGTGCCGGGCGCGACCGAGCGGCTTGCCATGTACCGTCAGATCGTGGACGAGTACCCGCAGGACGAGGTCACGCCGCAGGCGCTGTTCATGGTGGGCTTCATCCAGTCCGAGGAGCTCAAGGACTACGACGCAGCCGAGCGCGTGTTCCGCGAACTGCTGCAGAAGTATCCGAACTCGGAGCTGGCGTCGTCCGCACAGTGGATGGTCGAGCACATGCGCACCGATGAGGTGCCCGACTTCCTGCACGGCGACACCACGCCCTCGGGTGCCAAGAAGCCGGCCTCGAAGGACGGCCACTAGCTCGCAGCATGGACGATCCGGCGCGGGCGCGTTCGCGCGCCCGCGCAGCAGGAGCACCGCGTGAAAGTCGTCGAGGCACGGGTTCACGGACTCGGGACCGAGCCCAAGACCCAGCAGCATGTGGTCGTGCTGCGTGAGGTCGATGGCATCCGCGTATTGCCCATCTTCGTGGGCCCCTGCGAGGCGCAGGCCATCGCGCGGCTCGTGAAGCGCGAGGAGTTCCCGCGGCCGCTCACGCACGACCTGCTGTCGCTGGTCGTCGATGGCCTCAAGGCGCGTGTGGCCCGCGTGGTGATCGCCGATCTCCGCGAGGGCACCTACTACGCGTCGCTCGTGCTCGAGCGCGGGCAAGAGGTGGTCTCGATCGACGCGCGGCCCAGCGATTCCATCGCCGTCGCGCTGCGCACCGAGGCACCATTGTTCGTGAACGAGGCGCTGCTGCAGGCGCCGCCCGATCAGGGTGCCGTGCGCGAGGACGAGCCCGAGGATCCCGAGCCGCCGGCCGCACCTCCGCCGCTCACCGAAGCGGAGAAGGCCGAGCAACTGCGCCGCTTCCTCGAGAACCTCGACCCGGAAGACTTCGGCAAGTTCTCGATGTGACCGTGCGCATGCGATCCCGCGGTTGCGGCCTTCTCTTCGTGCTGTGCGCTGCGCTCAGCCTGCCCGTGTCCGCGCAGGCCGCTGTCGCACGCGCCGTGGCGCCGCGCAGCGTGCTCGAGGCCGACTCGCTCGTGCGCACCGTGGCGAACCCGGCGCGCGACCGGTTCCTGGCGGAATGGGCCAAGCGCGCCAGCATGAACGAGCTGGTGTGGCTGCTGCGCCGGCCCGCGAGCGAGTTGGGCTCGGCCGAGCCCGTGCTGCTCGATGCGGCGCTCGCGCAATGTGCACCCGCGCGCACGTCGCTGCGCGACTGCCTGCTCGCGCGCCGCGCGCTGGCGGTTCCGCAGAAGCCCGCACGCAAGGGCGAGCCCGTGTGGCCATCGCTGGCCGCACTGCGGCCCTACGCGAGCGTGTATCGCGTGGCGGTGATCACGCCCGATCTGGGCGAGTACGGAGGCATCGGTCCCGTGCTGCGCGCCGCACTCCTCGAGGGGCTTCATGCCGGTCGCGCACCGGGTGCGCTCGCGTTCGCCATGGACTCGGCCGGCACCGGCGACAGCGATCCCGTGCTCGTGGCCGCGGCGGCCGAGTCGTTGTTCGCGCGCTCCGACGTGATCGTGGGCGAACTCCTGAGCCCGCCCACCACGTCGCTCGCGACCGCGGCACGCGTGAGTGGACATACGCTCGTCTCGCCCACCGCGACCGATGAGCGCATCGGCCGCATGGGGCCGCAGGTGTTCCAGTTGGGGCCCTCGGCGGCACTGCGCGGTAGAAGGCTCGCGACTCGCATGAGCGAGGGCAGCCCCACGCCGGTGATCGCCGTGTTGGGCTCGCGCGCCAGCCTGGCCGCGCCGTTCGCCAGCGCGTTCACGGCCGAGGCGCGCGAGCGCACGGGCCGCGAGATCGCACAGCACGTGCTGCCGCAGGATCCCGCGGCCATCGCGGCACTGGCGCGCACGGTCAAGGGTTCCAACGCCAGCGTGCTCATGTGCGATGCCAGCGCGCGCGAACTGGAGCCGCTGGTGCGCGCGCTCGCTTCCGAGGGTGCGAGCGTGCGGATGTGCGGCGGCACGGCATTGGCCCCCGAGGGCTTCCGCGCCAGCGCGCGGCCGTTGCTCGAGGGCGTGACGTATATCGATGACGGCTGGCGCCTGCCTGCGGCCGATCGCTCGAGGCTCGACTCACTCGCCGTGGCGACCGGCACCCGGGCCGGCTCGGTCTGGACGCGCGGCTGGTTGGTGGGCCGTGCGATCGCGCGTGCAGTCGATGGCGGCGCGTGCACCGCACATGAGGTGGCCGACGCGTTGCGCAAGGGCGACGCCTGGCTCGCCGAGCGCGGGTTCCTCGACGTGTCGCCCGAGGGCGCCACGCTGCCGCTCTACACCGTACACAACGGCCGCTCGATCGTGCTGAGCGACACTCAGTAGAGCGAGAACGCGATCCGGTAGGCCGCCCAGACGCGGCGCGCCTCGGAGTGCACCTTGTAGGGCCGGTAGCGGCACTCGAGGATCGCCTTGGCGGCCGCGGACTCCAGCAACGGTTCGCGCGAGCCACCCACGACCTGCACCTGGAGCACCGAGCCCGTGGTGTCGACGAGTGCGACCACCTCGACGATGCCCTCGATGTTCTTCTCGCGCGCTTCGTCGGGGTAGGAGGGGCGCACGAGCCGCTCGATGATCAACTCCTCGGAGCGGATCACCGGGCCATCGAGTGCCAACATGCGCACCTTGGCGAGCAGGTCGAACTTGTCCTCGCCTTCGCCGGGTGTGGTCGCGATCTGCGGCACGGCCTGCGGGTGCGACGAACGCTCGCTGCGCTTCTTGCCGCCCTTGCGCGCCTCGGCCGTGAGATACGTGATCGTGTAGAGGCCGGTCTGTTCGCGGTTCGCCAGCTCCTCGAGCCGGATGCGCTCGACCCACTGCTTGGGGCCCTCGAAGCCGAAGCGCTTGGCGTCACCCAGGTCGGAGCGGTCGAGCTGGCGCGCCGTGAGCACGAACAGCAGCGCGAGCGCGGCCGAGACCGAGAGCAGCACGGCCGCCAAGCGGCGGCGGTGCGCGGTGAGTTCGCCGAAGTAGGTGGCGATGCCGTGCGTCAGAGGATGGGGCATGGGGCCGGAGTGCGGACCCGCGGGTGCGGACGCTTTGCCATGCAGGCAACGTCCGGACCGTGCGGCCGCGGTGCAGGATCCATCCCGGTCGGGAGGGTCGTGTGACGCCCGGTGCTAGAGCTACGGCTGCGGGGCGTGCAGCACGCGTCCGCGCTCGGAGTCTAGCAGAAGCGCACGCTGCGGAGCGCGAGGATCCTCGACCACCACCTCGAGCGTGCCGGGCTCCGTGCGCACGAACCGCGCAACGCCCTGGGCATTGGTCTGCACGACCAACGCGCCGCCCAGCCGCACCGGTGCGCCCGCGACCGGCCCGCCCGCGGCATCGAGCACCGTGAGCGAGTCGGTGGCCCAGCCGCTGGCATCGGCGGCCAGTTCCGCGGCCAGTGCCACGAACAACACATAGGCCTCGGCGCGCAGCCGGCCAGGCGAGAGCAGTGCCGCCTCGCTGCTGTCGGTGCGGGCCAGCGACACATCGAGTGCCACCGCGCTCACCTGCGCGATCGGGTACTTGGCGGACTCGCCCACGGTGAGCGTGGGCAGCCCGAGCTGCGTGAGCGTGGCCGCCACGCGCTGGCCCCAGCGCTTGCCGCCCCCACTCGAGAAGTAGTGCCCGGCAATGGGCGCGCGGTTGGCGTGGCCGATGCGCAGGTAGCGCTCGGCGCGGAAGCCCTCGGCGCGTTGCACGCGTTCGAGTTCGCTCACGGCCTGCTCGGCGTCGCGCGTCATGCCACGTCGGCACCCGCGGCGGTGAGCATCGCGGCCAGTGCGCGCGCCACCTCCAGGTTCAGAGCCGAGGCGCGCATGCCGCCTTTAGAGGTGCCCGCGGCATCGTCGCCGCCGCCCTCGGGGTCGAGCATGATGCGGCGGCCCTGCAGTGCGCCGCCCGCCAGTGCCACCACGCGCGCCGGCCACGCGGTGTCGGCGCCGATCGGGCGATAGCCGGCCAGACGAGGAAGGCGGAACGGTTCGCCCGCCCGCTCGGCGAGCGTGGCGAAGCCGTTCCGGTCGAGCCACGCGGGGCGGCGCGCATCGGGCAGCACGAGCGCGCTGTCGGCCGCACCCCGCGTGATGAACCCTGCGCGCTGCGGCGCGCCGGTGCCGGCGAGCGGCAAACGCGCGTTGGGCACGCCGGTCGCACGCGCCACCAGCGTGGCGCGTGCGGCGAGCCTGGCACTCACGCCACGCGCGCGGCGCAGGTAGCCCAGCGCCACACCGTCGGTGGCGAGCACGGTCGTGTCGGCCGGTACGAACACACCCGCAGGCTCACTGGTGAGCCGCACGCGCAGCGTGTCGCCCATGGGCAGACGGTCACGATCGAACACGCGCACCTCGGCCGCCACGGTGTGGCGCGCGGTCGCGAGTGGCGAGCCGTGCAGCGCCAGCGTGAGCGCCGCAGCCGGCTTCTTCACGCGGAAGCGCACGCGCTTGTTCTGCGCCGCACCCTCGGCCGCGAGCCGTGCCGACAGCGTGGCCTCGTGCGCGCCCGCAGCCAGCGCGGGCGTGCCGTCCCATTCGACGCGATCGCCGCTCACGCGCAGCGGCACCACCTGCCCATCGATGCGCAGCACCGCGCCATCGAACGCGCCGTTCACGCGCGCGGCCAGCCGCGGTGCGCCGGTGAACAACGTGTCGGCGGCACCCGTCGCAGACAGCGCTTCAAAGCGCTCGATGCGCGGCGCCTTGCGCATGAACCAGCGCACGATGCCCAGATACAGCACCTCGGCCTCGAGCCGCTGCCCCTGGGCGGTGCGCAGCCGCGCCTCGGTGGGCGGGTAGGTGAGGTAGCTGGCCTCGCTCAAGAGCGACGGCGCCTCGGACGTGCGCAGCACATAGAAGTTGCCCGGCAGCAGCTTGGTGGGCTCGATGCCCAGGTTGCGGCTGAACGCGCGGTGCACGTCCTGCGCGAACTCGTAGGCCGGGCCCTCGTCGCCCAGCTGGTGGTAGATCTGCGACTCGTTCACATCGTGCGCGCCGCCGGGGTCGGCGTTGTGATGGATGCTCACGAACAGGGCCGGCGCGAACGCGTTGTTCATGCGCGCGCGCTCGGCGAGGTCGGCACGCAGCGACGAATCGGCCGGCGTGAGGAAGTCGCGGTCGGTCTCGCGCGTGAGGCGCACGTCGGCACCGGCGGCTCGCAACAGATCGCGCAGCGCCAGCGCCACCCCCAGATTGGCCTCTTTCTCGGTGTAGCCGTTCACGCCGCGCGTGCCGGGGAAGAAGCCGCCATGGCCCGGATCGAGCATGATGCGCTGGCCGCGCACGGCGGCGGGATCGACCGAGTCGAGCGAATCGCGGCGGCCGTCATAGCCGGCCGGGGGCGCGGGTTTGGCCGCCGTGGGCTGGGCCGGGGCGGCGATGGGGCGGGGGCCCGGCAAGGTGGCCGTGCCCGGGGCACAGCCGGCGGCCAACGCCGCGCCGAACAGCATGACGAGCGCTGCGTTCTGAACCCCATTCGCGGCCGCGCGGTGGCGGCGCATCCTTGCGTCCGGTAACCGCATGGCGGCGACCGTAGCATCGGTCCCGGAGCCGCGCCACCGCTTGAGCGGATGCCCCCGGCGTGCTACCTCTACCCCTTCTCATCGGCTCTCCAGACGCACCCGGACCTCGTGTCCGAGGTGGCGTCCCCGGGGCCGTGCTGCGCGGGGTCCCCTTCCGGGGGCCGCGGGTCATCTCGACGAGGGGGTTCTCGTGATGAAGCTTCGCCATGGGCTGTTGTTCGCCGCTCTGGGTGCCACGTTGCTCGCCGCCGGTTGCGGTGGTGCGGGTGGTGGCAAGGACGATCTGGTGGTCGGCGTCTACGGCTCGCTCACCGGCAACGATGCGACGTTCGGTGAGTCGACGAAGCTGGGTGTGGATCTCGCGCTCTCCGAGTTGGTCGCTGCCAAGCAGGGCAAGATCGGCGGGCTCACGGTGCGCACAGTCGTCGAGGACGATCAGGGCCAGGCTGCCGAGGCCGCCACGGCCGTCAAGAAGCTCATCTCGCAGGATGCCGTCATGGCCGTGATCGGCGAGGTCGCCTCGTCGCGTTCGCTGGCCGCTGCCCCGATCTGCCAGGAAGCCGGCGTGCCCATGATCACGCCGTCGTCCACGAACCCGCAGGTCACGCAGGTCGGCAAGTTCATCTCGCGCATGTGCTTCATCGATCCGTTCCAGGGCACGGTCATGGCCAAGTTCGCGTCGTCGAACCTGGGGCTCAAGAAGGTCGCGATCCTCAAGGACGTGAAGAGCGACTACTCGGTCGGTCTGTCGCAGTTCTTCACCGAGGCGTTCACCGCCGCCGGTGGCACGATCGTGGCGGAGCAGGCCTACCAGTCGGGTGATCAGGACTTCAGCGCGCAGCTCACGGCCATCAAGGCCAAGGCGCCCGATGCGATCTTCCTGCCCGGCTATTACACCGAGGTCGGTCTCATCGCGCGCAAGGCGCGCGAGCTCGGGCTCACCTGCCCGATCCTGGGTGGCGATGGCTGGGAGAGCGAGCAGCTCATCGAGATCGGTGGCGAAGCGTTGAACGGTGCGTACTACTCGAACCACTTCGCGGTCGACAACCCCGAGCCCAAGCTGCAGGAATTCCTCAAGAACTACCGCGCCAAGAACGGCAAGGACCCCGATGCCATCGGTGGTCTGGCCTACGACGCCGCGAACGTGCTGTTCAGCTGCCTCGAGAAGTTCGCGGCCGAAGATGCCGCGGGCTTCAAGTCGCTGGGCGCGTCGCACGCCGGCACGCCGGAGCGCAAGGCCGCCATGGAGAAGCTCGCGGGTCTGATCGCCGCGACCAAGGACTACGCGGGCGTGACGGGTGTGATCACGCTCGATGAGAACCGCAACGCGACCAAGCCGGCCGTCGTCCTCGAGATCAAGGGCGGCAAGAAGGTCTTCAACACCTCCATCAATCCCTAAAGGGATACGAGGGCCTGAGGGGCCGCGGGACATCTCCCGCGGCCCTTCGCACGCATGACCGAGTTCCTCCAGCAGCTCGTCAACGGCGTTACGTGGGGCAGCGTGTACGCGCTCATCGCGCTCGGCTACACGATGGTCTACGGCATCCTGCGGCTCATCAACTTCGCGCACGGCGATGTCTACATGCTGGGCGCGTTCATGGGCCTGTATGCCTCGCGCTGGTTCCACGCCGGCGAGGACCCGAGCCCGATCAAGGCTCTGCTCGTGCTGCTCACGAGCATGATCCTGTGCGCGTTGATCGGCATGGTCATCGAGCGCTTGGCCTATAAGCCGGTGCGCAAGTCGCCGCGGCTCTCGGCGCTCATCACCGCCATCGGCGTGTCGCTGCTGCTCGAGAACGGTGGTGTGCTCATCTTTGGTGCGAGCCCGCGGTTCTTCCCGCAGATCGTGGCGCAGAAGAACATCGAGCTGGGCATGGGCGTGGTGCTGTCGAACCAGCAGCTCATCGTGCTCGTGGTGTCGTTCGGCCTCATGCTGGCGCTGCGCTGGCTGGTGCTGTTCACCAAGGTCGGCAAGGCCATGCAGGCGGTGTCGCACAACCACATGGCCGCCTCGCTCATGGGCATCTCGGTCGACCGCATCATCACGTTCACGTTCATGATCGGTTCCGCGCTCGCGGCCGCCGCCGGTGTGCTGGTGGCGCTGCAGAGCCCCAAGATCGAGCCCTACATGGGCATCCTGCCGGGCTTGAAGGCGTTCGTGGCCGCCGTGTTGGGTGGCATCGGTAACATCCCGGGCGCCGTGGTCGGTGGCCTGGTCATGGGCATCGCCGAGGTGCTGGTGACGGGTTACATCTCGCCCAGCTACCGGGACGCCATCGCGTTCGTCATGTTGATCGTGATCCTGCTCGTGAAGCCGGCCGGCCTGTTCGGCAAGGCCGTGACGGAGAAGGTGTGATGAAGCGCTTCCTGCCTCCGATCCTCACGATCTTCGCGCTGGTCGCGCTCAACGTGCTGCTGCCGCGCGTCATGAACCCGTACTACTTCCAGGTGCTGATGCTGATCGGCATCAACGTGGTGCTGGCCGTGTCGTTGAACCTGGTGAACGGCTTCACCGGCCAGTTCTCCATCGGCCACGCCGGCTTCATGGCGGTGGGTGCGTACGCCTCGGCCATGTTCACGCTCAAGATCGGCGCTCCGTTCGCGGCCTCGCTCACGGGCGTTCCGCTGCCGGTCGCGCAGGGCATCGCGTTGCTCATGGCGCTGGTGGCCGGCGGCTTGTTGGCCGCGGGCGCGGGCTGGTTGGTCGGCCTGCCGAGCCTGCGCCTGCGCGGCGACTACCTGGCCATCGTCACGCTGGGTTTTGGCGAGATCATCCGTGTGGTGATCCTGAACGTGAACGCCATCGGCGGTGCGCGCGGTCTGCCCGGCATCCCGCCCTACGCCACGTTCTTCTGGGTGTTCGGTGTGGTCGCCATCGTCATCGGCCTGGCTCGCAACCTGGCGCACAGCACACACGGCCGCGCGCTGTTCGCGATCCGCGACGATGAAATCGCCGCCGAGGCGCTGGGTGTCGATACGACCAAGTACAAGGTGCTCGCGTTCGTGCTGGGCGCGTTCTTCGCCGGTGTGGCCGGCGGGTTGTTCGCGCACTTCCTGAGCTATCTCAATCCCAGCTCGTTCACGTTCATCAAGAGCATCGAGGTCATCGCCATGGTCGTGCTGGGTGGCATGGGTTCGATCAGCGGGTCGGTCATGGCCGCGATCGTGCTCACGCTGCTGCCCGAGGTCCTGCGCTCTGTGAAGGACTTCCGCATGGTGATCTACGCGCTCATGCTGATCGTGCTCATGATCACGCGCCCGCAGGGCCTCATGGGTACGCGTGAACTCGATCTGGGTGCGCTGTTCGGGCGCAAGAAGGCGAAGGTCGTCTCGTGACCACTCCCTTGCTGCACCTCGACAAGATCACCATGCAGTTCGGTGGTTTGAAGGCCGTGTCCGAGGTCGACTATGCCATCCACAAGGGCGAGCTGGTCGGCCTCATCGGCCCGAACGGCGCCGGCAAGACCACGGTGTTCAACTGCATCACGGGCGTGTACACGCCCACGCAGGGCAAGGTCATGTTCGAGGGCCGCCAGATCAGCGGTATGAAGGCCAATCGAATCGCCTGCGGCGGCATCACGCGCACGTTCCAGAACATCCGGCTGTTCTCGC
The DNA here is from genome assembly GCA_021414165.1 of Candidatus Eiseniibacteriota bacterium. GTDB lineage: Bacteria > Eisenbacteria > RBG-16-71-46 > RBG-16-71-46 > RBG-16-71-46 > JAIOPA01. The sequence goes on along the minus strand of JAIOPA010000007.1, from coordinate 954 downwards.
GCCTCACGTGCCTCGACAACGTGGCCGTGGCCGCGCATCCGCACCATAAGGCCGGACTCGCCTCGGCGATCCTGCAGACGCCCGCGTTCGAGGCCGACGAGAAGGCGCTCAAGGCCCAGGCGTTCGAGATGCTCGACGTGCTGGGGTTGGCCGATTACGCCGACCAGCCCGCCACGAGCCTCGCGTACGGCCAGCAGCGCCGGCTCGAGATCGCCCGCGCGCTCGCCGGCAAGCCGCGCCTGTTGTTGCTCGACGAGCCCGCCGCCGGTCTGAACCCGCAGGAGAGCGAAGAACTCATGACGCTCATCACCGGAATCCGGAAGCGCTTCGAGCTCACGATCCTGCTGATCGAGCACGACATGAAGGTCGTCATGGGCATCTGCGAGCGCATCGCGGTGCTGGACTACGGCGTCAAGATCGCCGAGGGCACACCGGTCGAGATCCGCTCGAACCCCAAGGTGATCGAGGCCTACCTCGGCGAGGAGATGCCCGCGTGAGCCAGCTCATCGTCGAGAACCTCGAGGTCTTCTACGGCGCGGTGCATGCCCTGAAGTCCGTGAACGTGAAGGTCGAGCAGGGCGAGATCGTCACGCTCATCGGTGCAAACGGCGCAGGCAAGACCACGTTGCTGCGCACCATCTCGGGCCTGGTGCCTGCAAAGAGCGGCCGGATCCTGTTCGAGGGCAAGGACATCACCAAGGTGCCCGCGCACGAGATCGTGGCGCTGGGCCTGTCGCAGAGCCCCGAGGGCCGCATGGTGTTCGCGAACCTCTCGGTCGAGGACAACCTCGAACTGGGCGCCTATCGCCGCAAGGACCGCGACGGCATCAAGCACGACCGCGACGAGGTGTACCAGCTGTTCCCGCGGTTGCTCGAACGCCGCAAGCAGTTGAGCGGCACGCTGTCGGGCGGCGAGCAGCAGATGCTCGCGATCGGCCGCGCGCTCATGAGCAA
>JAIOPA010000394.1 GCA_021414165.1 Candidatus Eiseniibacteriota bacterium | reverse complement strand
TCGAGGAACGTGAGAAAACGATTGCCGAGATACTTGTACATCGGCATGCCGGACTCGAGGCACTCGCGGCGCGTGCGCACGCGCGAGCCGAGCATGACGTCGAGAATCCCGAGCTGGATCGGCAGGATCATCATCGGGATGAGCCGCGGGTCGTACTGGTAGTCCGGGTGCAGCATGATGACGATGTCGGCGCCGCGCGCGAGCGCTTCGGCGTAGCAGGTCTTCTGGTTGCCGCCGTAGCCGCGGTTCTTGGCGTGCTCGAGCACGTGAATGCCCAGCGAGCGCGCCACGCCAACCGTGTCGTCCTTGGACGCGTCGTCGCACAGGATGTGCTCGTCGACATAGCCCTCGGGGATGTCGGCCCACGTCTGGCGCAACGTGTCGGCGGCGTTATACGCCGGCATGACCAGCACCACCTTGCCGCGCTTGGTGGCGCGGCGTTCGGGGTGCGTGGCGGCTTCGGAGGCGACTGGCGGCTGATCGGTGACCATGCGGGGCATCTTCCGGGTGGGCTGTATGGGCGTCAAGAACGCGCAACGCCCCGTGGCGGCAGGCGCCACGGGGCGTGCGATGTTGCGGGAACGAGCTTACTTGCCCGTGAACGCCGGCTTGCGCTTCTCGACGTAGGCCGTGATGCCTTCCTTCGCATCCTCGCCCTGGAAGAGCAGCTGCTGCAGCTCGCGCTCGATGGCCATACCGGACTCGAACGGCACCTCGAGGCCACTCTGCACCGCACGCTTGATGCGGCCCACAGCCTTGGACGCCTTGTTCGGCGGGCAGAACTGCTCGGCGTAGGTCTGCACCTTGTCCAGGAACTCCTGATTCGACGCCGTCTCCCAGATCTGGTTGATCAGGCCCAGCTCCTGCGCGGTCTCGAAGCTGTACGTCTCGCCCGTCACCATGAGCTCGATGGCCTTGCTCTTGTTGATGAGGCGCGAGATGCGCTGCGTGCCACCCGTGCCGGCGAGCACGCCCAGGTTGACCTCGGGCAGACCCACCTTGCTGTTGCCCTTGCGCGCAATGCGGATGTCGGCCGCCATGGCGATCTCGAGGCCGCCGCCGACCGTGTGGCCGTTGAGCGCCGCGATGACCAGCTTGGGCGTGTGCTCCAGGCGGTTGAGCGTCTCGTTGGCGTGCAGGCAGAAGTAGTACTTGAACGTCGGATCGGCCGTCTTGAGCATGTTGATGTCGGCGCCGGCGCAGAAGAACTTCTCACCCGAGCCACGGATCACGATGACGTGCACCTTCTCGTCGAAGCGCGCCTTGAGCACGGCCTCGTCGATCTGGCGCATCATCTCGTGCGTGTAACAGTTGCCCGGATCAAAGGTGAGCTCGAGCGTCATGACGCCGTTCTTGACCGACGTGACGACCAGCTTGGTCTGGGTGGATTCCATGGTGGAAGCCCTCGCGAATTTTCGGAGTGTGTGGCAGCAGCGACCGGCGGCGGTCCGCGCAGCGCGCGAATAGGCGGCTCGATCGCGAGGAAGGCGTCTTGAGGAACGCGCGCGGCAGTATAGGAGCCCGTTCGAAGCAGCGTCAAAGCCCCACGCCACGCGTTGGAGCCGCGATTGATGCGGGTTTCGCGCGGGTATGCGCCTGTTCTGCGGCACGCCGCGAGTAGCGCATGTGGCCCGTTCACTCGCCCCGGAGCGATTGGACGGTTCGCGCGGGCTGCGTTGGCGGGGACCGCTGCCCCTTGGCGTGATCCAGGGCGGTGGAACGCCCCTGCGCGCACTTTTCGCGATCCTGCAGACCGGCCAGAAACCGGTCGAAACGGGCGTCAAGACCCCCCCGGGGGGTGCTCGGGCGGGGTGTTCGGCTGCCTAGCCCCTGGCGGATCGGCACACGCCTCGGACGGAAACACAAAACCCCCGCGAGACGGGGCACGTCGGCCGTCCAGCGAGGGTGACAATCTACAGTCTAGTCCGATGGCCCGAACTGACAAGCCCCCCCTGCGAAAAAAGTGTGGGCACGCGAACGGGCAGGATTTGCC
>JAIOPA010000393.1 GCA_021414165.1 Candidatus Eiseniibacteriota bacterium | reverse complement strand
TGATCCTGATCCAAGGCGTGAGAACCAGTGTCGTCCGAAGCGGGCGGAAGCTAGCATGCGCCCCCCCGAGCGTCCACTTTCGTAAGCGCTTCCGGGCGCGACGCGTGTTCGCGCCTCACGCATCGGTGCGCAACGTTCTCCGAACGAGAAACGCGCGTTCAGCGGGCCGCGCCCACCGCCTGGGTGAGCACCTCGCGGAACGCCCCGATGGCCTGCTCGACGCCGGCATCGTCCACATCGAGGTGCGCGATGGCGCGAACCCGGCGGGGACCGAACGGCACCGTGCGCACGCCACGCTCGGCGAGCGCGGCCACCACCGTGGCGGCATCCGGGGCACCCGGCTCGAGGTCGGCGATCACGATGTTGGTGTCCGGCTTGGGCACCGAGACGCCCGGGGCCTGCGCGAAGCCCTCGGCCAACCGGCGGGCGCGCGCGTGGTCGTCGGCGAGCCGCGCGATGTGGTGATCGAGCGCATGCAGGCAGGCCGCCGCCAGGATGCCGGCCTGACGCATGCCGCCGCCCCAGCGCTTGCGCACGCGGCGCGCGGCCTTCACGTGGTCGGCGCTGCCCACGAGGATCGAACCGACCGGCGCACCGAGTCCCTTGGAGAAGCACATCATGATGCTGTCGGCCGTCGCGCACCATTCGGCCAGGCTCACGCCGGTGGCCACGTGCGCGTTCCAGAGCCGCGCGCCATCGAGATGCACCTTGAGCGAACGCGCACGCGCGACACTCGCGAGTTCCTGCAGACGCGACAGCGGCACGATGGCGCCACCCGCACGATTGTGCGTGTTCTCGGTGCACACCAGCGTGACGCGCGCCACATGATCGTCGGCGCTGCGCAACGCGCGCACCAGCGCATCCATGGGCAGCACGCCGCGCTCGCCATGCACCGGGTTCGCGAGGCAGCCCGAGTTGGCGGCCATGCCGCCCTGCTCGTAGTAGTAGACATGCGACTCGGCCTCGAGCAGCACCTCGTCGGACGGCCGCGTGAGCACGTTGACCGCGAGCTGATTGCCCATGGTGCCGCTGGCCACGAACAGCGCGGCCTCCTTGCCCGTGAGCTGCGCCATGCGCGACTCGAGCGCGTTCACGGTGGGGTCGTCGCCGAACACGTCGTCGCCGACCTCGGCCGTGGCCATGGCCTGACGCATGGCGGCGGTGGGACGCGTGACGGTATCGCTGCGCAGATCGACGATCGGCTGGCTCATGACGGGCTCCGGTACACGACGGTGTGAGGTGGGCTTCAAGCCCCGGTGAAACCGTCATGATAGGGCATCCCGGACGCCCGCTGCACGACCGGTCTTGCACGGGGCTGACAACTACGCGCATGCTGATGCGTCGAATAGAGGGAAACCGGCCCCATCCCCGGTGGGCCGTGCCGCATAGCACCACCCTTCTTGCTCTGGAGACTCCCCGATGATGCCGTTCGGCTTCTTCGATCCGACCATGCTCCTGCTGCTACCGGCCATGGGCTTCGCCATGTGGGCGCAGCACAAGGTGCAGTCGACGTTCAACGAGTACACGCGCGTGCGCGCCTCGAACGGGCGCAGCGGCCGCCAGATGGCGCTGGAGATCATGGCGCGCAATGGCGTGACCGGCGTGCAGGTGGAACCCGTGGGCGGCGTGCTGTCGGATCACTACGATCCCATGGCGCGCAAGGTGCGCTAGAGCGAGCCCAACTTCGAGGGCGGCTCGAGCTCGGCGATCGCCGTGGCCGCGCACGAGGTGGGTCACGTGCTGCAGCACCACGAGGGCTACGTGCCGCTGCAGATCCGCTCGCTGCTGGCACCCGTCGCGAGCTTCGGCAGCATGGCGGCCACGCCGCTGTTCTTCATCGGCCTGTTCTTCGGCGCCAAGCTGCCGTTCTCGGGCCTGCTCATGGACCTCGGCATCTTGTTCTTCTCGGGCGCGGTGCTGTTCCAGGTCGTCACGCTGCCGGTGGAGTTCGATGCGTCCAAGCGCGCGCTGGCGCAGCTCACCAGCACGGGCTCGATCATGCCGAGCGAGGTCGCGGGCGCCAAGAAGGTGCTCGATGCCGCCGCACTCACGTATGTCGCGGCCGCGGCCATGGCGGCGCTGCAGTTGGTGCGTCTGCTGCTGTTGCGGAACGATCGGCGCTGATGGCGCGGCCACCGCGCAACGCAGCACCGGCCACACGAGCCGCGGGGGGACTTCCTCCCGCGGCTCTCGCCTTGCGCGCAGCGCTGCTCGCGCTGCTCGCGGTGCGAACGTTGCTGCTGGTGATCCCGGGCCGCTCGCTATGGGGCTTCGATCTGGCGCGCGACCTCGATCCACTCATGTTCTGGCTGCCGCTGGCGCTCACGCTGCTCACGTTCGTGCCGGCGGTGGGCGACGCACTGGCGCGCATGCTGGCGGGCCGGCGCGCACTCGCGTGGTTCGCGATCCTGGGCGGACTCGTGCTGGCCCTGTTCCTGTGGTCGCATCCCGATCGCGCGCTCTACAACGGCGACACGAGCCTGCGTCATGGCGCGTTCGCCGAGACGCCGAACCCCGAGAAGTTCGCCGAGCAGGCCTTGCGCGGCGACCTCGTGCTGCACCACACCGTGCCGCGCGCCATC
>JAIOPA010000392.1 GCA_021414165.1 Candidatus Eiseniibacteriota bacterium | reverse complement strand
CCGTACAAGGTCCGCGCGTTCAACTGGTTCGACTACTCGGCCCCCGAGAAGACGACGTTCGCGTTCCCCGAGCCGCTCAACTGGCAGCTCAACCCCGATGTGACCGTGCGCAGCAAGGGTGTCATGGAGAAGTGCACCATGTGCATCCAGCGCATCCTCGAGGGTAAGGGCAATGCGAAGGATGAGAACCGCGCGGTGCGCGACGGCGAGATCATGACGGCGTGCGCGCAGAGCTGCCCGGCGCAGGCCATCACGTTCGGCGATCTGGCCGACCCGGAGACGGCGGTTCACCTGAAGAGCTTCGGCGAGCGTAAGTACTGGGTCTTCCAGGAGCTCAACACCAAGCCGGGCGTCACCTATCTGCAGAAGGTCACGCGGGACACCATGAGTGGGAGTGAGGCGTGAGCCAGACCACGACGCACGCGGCCGCGCACGGCGTGGCCGATCCTGAGAAGCGCCCGATCACCCAGGCGTCGTTGAACGACGACGTCATGAAGCTGATCAGCCTGCCCGGTAAGTGGTGGTGGGTGGCGTTCATCTTCGACCTGATCGTGCTCGCCGTGGCCTTGGCCGCGGTGCGTAACCTGATCGTGCACGGCTGGGGCGTGTCGGGCTTCATGCGGCCCGTCATGTGGGCCGTCGACATCACGAACTTCGTGTTCTGGGTCGGTATCGCACATTGCGGCACGCTGGTCTCCGCCGTGCTCTTCCTGTTCCGGTCGCACTTCCGGCGAGCGGTCTACCGCATCGCCGAGGCCATGACCGTGTTCGGCGTGCTCACGGCCGCCATGTTCCCGGCCATCCACACCGGCCGCCCGTGGTTCGACTACTGGTTGTTCCCGTATCCGAACCAGCGCCAGCTCTGGACCAACGTCCGCTCGCCGCTCGAGTGGGACGTGTTCGCCGTGAACACGTACCTCACCGTGTCGAGCATCTTCTTCCTGGTCGGTCTCATCCCCGACGTCGCAGCCGTGCGTGACCGGGCCAAGCACCCGCTCATGAAGCTCATCTACACGCTGCTGTCGTTCGGCTGGACGGGTGCGAACTTCCAGTGGAAGCACTTCTACGGCGCCTACCTGTTCTTCGCCGCGCTCGCGACGCCGCTGGTGTTCTCGGTCCACTCGGTCGTCTCGTGGGACTTCGCGATGTCGCAGACGCCGGGCTGGCACTCGACGCTGTTCGCGCCTTACTTCGTGGCCGGCGCCATCTTCTCGGGTGTGGCCATGGTCATCAATCTGCTCATCCCGATCCGCAAGATCTTCAAGCTCGAGCACATCGTGACGCTCGACCACATGGAGAAGCTGGCCAAGCTGGTCCTGCTCACGAGCACCATGGTCGGCTACTCGTACCTCACCGAGTTCTTCATGGCGTGGTACGGGCCGAACAAGGCCGAGCGTGACCTGTTCTGGTTCCGCGCCACCGGGCACTACTGGTGGGCGTTCTGGACCATGTTCTCGTGCAACGTGATCTTCCCGCTCGTGCTGTGGTTCAAGCCGGTGCGCCGCAACATGGGGATCATGTTCTTCCTCTGCATCCTGGTGAACGTCGGCATGTGGTTCGAGCGCTTCGTGATCATCGTCACGTCGCTCACGCGCTCGTTCAATCCCGCGACCTGGTTCTATTACAAGATGTCCATCACCGAGGTCGCGCTCATCGTCGGCTCGTTTGCCTGGTTCTTCATGTTCTTCCTCGTGTTCGTTCGCGTGCTGCCCGCCTTCTCGATCGCGGAGATCAAGGAGACGTTGCCCATGCCGCGCCGGAGGGACCACGCATGATGAACCTGATCACGAAGCTCCTGACCCCGGCGCCGCAGAAGTTCCATGGCGTCATGGGCATCTTCTATTACGTCGACGACGCGGCCGAGGCCGTGACGCAGTTGCGCAAGGCGGGGCACAAGGACCTCCAGGTCTTCTCGCCGGTGCCGCACCACGAGATCGAGCACGCGTTGGAGCAGGGCCCGTCGCTGGTGCGCTGGGTCACGTTCGGTGGCGGTCTGTTGGGCGCCACGGGCGGCTTCGCGCTGTGCTGGTATTCGATCCAGTCGTGGCCCATGGTCATCGGTGGTAAGGAACTGTTCTCGATCCCGCCGTTCACGGTGATCGGTTACGAGAGCATGATCCTGCTCGCCGGTCTCGCGAACCTGCTGGGCATGCTCGCGCTGGCGCGGCTGCCGCAGCTCAAGGCCACCGCGCCCTACGACCCGCGCTTCCAGGAGGACAAGATCGGCATCTGGGTGCCGTGCGGCCCGGATGCGAACGCGCGCGTCGAGCAGATGCTCAAGGGGCAGGGCGCCGAGGAGGTGCAGGTCCATGGTTAAGCCGATCGCGTTCCTGGCGTTGATCGCGCTCTGGTCGGCCTCGTTCCAGCAGGGCTGCGAGGACACCAAGAAGTCGCTCACGCACCTGTCGTACTACCCGATCCGCGACATGCGCAAGACCGTCGCGGTCAGCCCGCAGCGCATCGCGTGGGGTTCGTCGGACACGCTGCGCTTCCGTCAGTGGGGCGCGCCGGACTCGCTCAACGTGCCCTCGCATGGCGCCGACGCGTATCGCTTCGACACGGCTCCGTACGACATCGCGGGTGCCAAGCTGGTCGCGCCGGCCTCCACCGAGGCCTCGGTCGCGCGTGGCGACAGCCTGTTCCACATCGTGTGCTGGACCTGCCATGGCAAGACCATGATGGGTGACGGCCCCGTGACGGCCAAGTTCATCCCGCCGCCGGATCTGCTCGGCGAGGGCACCCGAAGCCGCACCGACGGCTACATCTACATGTACATGCGTCATGGCGGCGCTGTCATGCCGTCCTACGGCAATGCGTTGTCGTCGCATGATGCGTGGTCGTTGGTCCACTACATCCGCCAACAGCAGAAGGTCAGTCCGCGATGAGCCACGAGGCCGTTCTCCGCGACATCGCCGGCCGGCTGCCCGGCACGCCCGATCCCAAGAAGCGCCAGATCTTCATCACGCTCATCGTGATCGGGGTGGCGGCGTTCGGGTTCCTGCTCGCCACGAATCCGTTGCGGGCCTGGGGCAGCTGGACCATCAACACCCTGTACTTCCTCGGCATCGCCATGGGTGGTGTCGCGCTCGCGGCCGCCATTCGGTTGGCCAATGGCCGCTGGGGCGGGCCGATCATGCGCATCGGCGAGTCGCTCTCGAGCTACCTGCCGTTCGGCATCGCGACCATGCTCGTGCTGCTGGTGGGTGGCATCTGGACGTACCTGCCGTGGATCAAGCACGTGGAGCCGCGTCAGGC
>JAIOPA010000006.1 GCA_021414165.1 Candidatus Eiseniibacteriota bacterium | reverse complement strand
CTCGAGCCCTTCGCACGACTCCAGCGCGAACGCGAGCACGCGCACGAGCAACCGTTCATCGGTCTCGGACGGATGCTGCGCCACGGTGAGCGCGTGATCGGCGTAGTAATGCCGGTCGAGGTCCGAGATGTTGAGCTTGACCTTGAAGATGGTGGCGTTGAGCGCCATGGGGTTCCAATCGGTGAGAGGTGCTGCCGTGCGGCGTTACCGGACCTCGTAGACCTTGCCCTCGCGCACATCAACCTGCACGAGCGTGATGCCGAGGTCCTTCTCGTAGCGCTTGATCAATCGTTCCGTATCGGGTGTGACCATCGTGATGCACACGCCCTTCTGCCCCGCCCGTCCGGTGCGGCCCGAGCGGTGCAGGTAGGCGCGCGGCTGCATGGGCGCGTCCAGGTTGAACACGTGCGTCACGCCCGGGAAGTCGAGCCCGCGCGCCGCCATGTCGGAGGCGAGCAGCACCTGCACGCGGCCCGAGCGGAAGTCGTCCATGGCCTGCTTGCGGTCCATCTTCTCGAAGTCGGCCGACAACTCGGCGACCGCGATGCCGTGGTGGTCGAGCTGCAGCGCGGCGCGCTCGGCGAGTGCGTTGTCCTGCGCGAACACCAGCGCGCGCTCGGGCTGCATGGCGTTGAGCATCTTGCGCAGCACCGGGATCCGGTCGCGCGGCTCGCACACCACGAACGCGTGCGTGATGTCGGTGTTGACCGCGTCCTCGGACGGCTTGAGCGTGGTGAAGCCCGGCGAGACCGCCTGCATGTACTCGAGCGCCTCGCCCTGCTGCGTGGCCGAGGCGTACACATGCTGCGTCTTCTTGGGCGTGGCGCGCATGATCGACTTGATCGTGCCGCGGGTCTCGCCCACCAACAACCGGTCGGCCTCGTCGACCACCACCGTGCGCACGGAGTTCGCCTTGAGCTTGCCCATGCGGATCAGGTCCTCGATGCGGCCGGGCGAACCCACCACGATGTGCGGCTTGAAGCGCAGCTTGATGAGCTGCCGGTCGATGGGCGACCCACCGATCAGGAGCAGCGCGCGCATGGGGATGTTGCCGTGCTGCGAGAGGTCGGTGCACTGGCGATGGATCTGGATCGCCAACTCGTGCGTGGGCGCCAGCACGATGGCCTGCGTGGCCCGCAGCCCGAGATCCAACTGCGTGAAGATGGGCAGCAGATACGCCAGCGTCTTGCCGGTGCCCGTCTCGGCGGACAGCACGCCATGCTCGCCTTTGAGCAGGTGCGGGATCGCGAGCGCCTGGATCGGCGTGGGCTCGGTCGCACCCTGCTTGGCGAGCGCCTTGACCAACTCGGGCGAGAGCGCCAGGTCGGTGAAGGTCGTGGCGGCTGGGGGTGTGTCTTCTGCCATGCGGGCGAACCTCTAAAGGAGTAAGTGCTCGGTCGCCGGTATTCACGGCGGGCGGGACATTCTAGTGCATGGCGGGGCTGTG
>JAIOPA010000427.1 GCA_021414165.1 Candidatus Eiseniibacteriota bacterium | reverse complement strand
CTCGACCAGGTTCGAGATGAGGTCATTGCGGCGCTGGAGCTGATTGTCGACCTCGTTCCAGCGGTTCTCGACCTCGGCCTTCTGGCGCACGAGACCGTTATAGCTACCCGCCACACAACCACCGAGCCCGAGCACCGCGAGCAGCACGATACCGAGCACCACGATTCCACCCTTCATGGCTGCGATCTCCTTTCCTGCAAGCGCACTGGACGTGCGCGGTCACTTCTCAAGTGAGCGTCGCGGCTGCGCGCCGCGAAGGAGCAGATGTCGTGGCCCTTGCGGGCTGGCCGTGCTGCTCCACGGCCGTTCCTGTCATCCGATGCGCGCGGGGCGCACGCGTTTCACCAGCTCGATCCGCCGCCACCGCCGCCGCTCGAGCCGCCGCCGAAGCCGCCGAACGAGCCGCCGCCGCCACCACCGAACCCGCCACCACCGCCACCGCCGAAGCCGCCACCCCACCCGCCGCCACCGAAGCCGCCAGGGCCCCAGCCACCGCCACCCCAGCCGGTGCGCCGGCCGTGATTCAGTGCGGGTAGCACCACCAGGAAGATGAACATGAAGATGAGCAACGACGCCCACCACGGCAGCTTGCGGCTGCTCGCGCGGCCCTCGCTGTAGCGCAACTGCTGGCCATTCCACTCCAGCGTGACGCCCTTCTCGGCCGCGATGCGCTGCGCGCTCGCCAGTACCACGGCGGTGATGCCCTCGCCGGGATCGCCGGCGCGGAATCGTGGCACCGCCAGATCGCGCACCATGCGGGACTGCCAGCCGTCGGGCAGCGTGCCCTCCAGGCCGTAGCCCGTCTCGAAGCGGATCTCGCGTTCCTTCATGGCGACCAGCAGCAGCAACCCATCGCGGCGCTCTTTGTCGCCGATGCCCCACTTCTCGAACACGCGCACCTTATAGACCGAGGGGTCGTCCGGCTCGCAGTCGGCCACCGTGAGTACGGCGAACTGCGCGCCGGTCTTGGTGTGCAACTGGTCCAGGAACGACTCGAGTTCGGCCACGCGCGCTTCGCCGATCACGCCGGCCCGGTCGTTTACATAACCGGCCGGATCGGGGATCGGGGCACTACCGTCGATCGCATGACTCGTGGCCGGCGCCAGGAAGATCGCCAGCACCACGAGCAGGCGAAGGCCTGCCCGTAGGAGTTTCATGAGATGCGGAACCCGTCGACCGCGCTGGTGAGGCGCTCGATCTGGGCGAGGAACGAGCGGTACACCGCGCGCGTCTCATCGGCCCCGGGGTGACGGCGCTGCGAGCGCATGCGATGCGCCGCACCCAACGCCTCGGCATCGAGGTCGTAGAGTTCGGCCACGCGGGCGGTGACCCGCTCCAGGCTCGAGGGCGGGGCCTCATCGTGCAGCCGGATCAGCGCGCGGAACAACGTGTGGAAGCCGCTCGCCAAGCGCGCGAGCGTGGCGTGCAGGTGCTCGGGGTGCGCCGCGCCCAACACATAGCCCTGCGTGAGGCGCAGGTGCTTGCCGCGCAGCTCCTGCTCGATCTGCAGGCGCAGGTAGGTCTGCGGCACCTCGAGTGCCGTGAACAGGTCCACGCCCTCGAGCGTGTAGTGGCGCTCCTGCAGGTCGAGCCATTCGATCGGGAACACGTCGAGCGAACGCTGGACCTGCTGCAGCGTCATGAACAAAGGATCGATGTGCGGCGCCTTCTTGGAGGCCGGCACCACCGCCGCCAGCGCATCGAGGCGGCTGATCGGCAGCTCCTCGGTCACGACCAGCACGTTCACGTGCCGGTGCTCGGGATCGAAGCCCTCATTAAGAGCACCGCCCGTGATGTAGGCCGACAAGAAGGCGTTGCCCAGCTGCTCGCGCACGGGCGAGAGCCAACGGCGGGCGGCCAGCACGATCGGTTCAGCAGGAGCGCGGGTATCCAGGATGGCGTTCATGGGCGGGACCATACGGGAACGGGGGAGGCGGTCAAGCCGTCCACCCGTGCGACGTAGCGGCCCCGGGGATCCTTTCCGCAGGCGGTTCGCGCGGGAGCAGAGCGCCCGTTCGAGGCCATGCATGGATGACGAGTGACAGGGCGGACGAAACCGATGGCCCTGTGTGAAGCGCGAGAATCCATCACACGATGGGGCCACGCCATGCGTACGTGAGACTGCGGCCGAGCAGCGTGCAGGCGTGGGTGCATGTACGTACGAGAGATGCCCCATGGAATGTTGCATGTCCTCACACGCACCCAGCAGCGCCTTGCGCTGCAGCATGTTCAGCGCGCGCGCGGGAATGCCGTTCAGTCGGCGTGTCTCCCTACGTCGGGGTTGTTCTTCGGCGAGCGCGATCGGGCGAGGTGTGTGTTGCCGCAAAACAGCGAACTCACTCGCAGTTCGCAAGAGTGCGAAATCCGGTTCGCCTGCGATGTGACTTACGCATGATTTCGATAGACGCATCTTCTTTCTCGGGCTCATGGGCGGGACCGAGGGGGACCCCCGGATCGTCATGCCACTCGACGCCAGCACTGGCGCTTGCCGAACCCTTCGGCCTCCAGACGCGTCGCCGTATCCACGGTTCCTCACCACCCAAGGACCGCCATGAATCGCATCCTGAGCTCCATCCGCGGGCTGGCCGCCACGTTCCTCGTGGCCGTAGCAGCCCTCCTGGTGTCCGTGACACCGGGGCACGCGCAAGTGGTCAACAACCCGCCGCTCGCGCCGATCTCGATCATCGTGTTCCCGCAGCGCGACTTCGTGTCCGCGAGCGGTTACGCGATCGACGATCAGGTCATCGTCCGTGTGATCCACGATCCCGCCGTGTTCCCGGGCGCGACCGGCGGCACCACCGACCCGGCCAACTGGATCATCCCTCAGGGCGATCCCGCAGCACTCCCAGGCGATGTCTTCGCCGGCATCGTCGAGGTGAATCACCCCGGTGGCGCCTGTTGGTTCGGCCAGACGCCGGACATCCGCCCTGGCGATCGCGTGCAGATCGAGGTCATGGCCGGTACGCATGTGGGCCGCATCGATGAGGTCACCGTGGCGAACGTCACGGCGAAGCGGCCGGTCATGGTGATCAATGGCACCGACACCACGCTCGTCGTGCATGGCACGGCGCAGGATGCGTTCGGTCTGGTGCCCGGCAACCCGCTGCCGCTCGCGCAGCTCGAGCACCGGCTCATCGCGCCCGGTGCGGCGTTCGCGCTCAACAGCCGGCGCGGGCTGCGCGCCGTGGGCGCGCCGGCCACGGCTGATGGCGTGCTCGTCTACGACCCAATCGACGCCAGCAATCCGTTCGGCATCAACTGGACCGCGACCTATAGCGGCCTCGTGTTCTCGGACATCCAGACCGCGCTTGGCGCCGAGTCGCGTGCCATCGACCTGGGTACGGCGGTCGCGCCGGCGGTCGGCAGCACGATCTTCGAGATCGGTTCGCTCACGTTCGCCGGGCCCGCGGCACCCTGTTCGGCTGCGCTCGAGGTGCTGCCGCCGCCTCCGGGCAGCGAGTTGGTGCCGCCCACCGCGCCCGCGAACCTCGTGGCCAGCGTGAGCTTCTCGAACACCGTCACGCTCACGTGGGATCCGTCCACCGACAACGTCGGGGTGACGAGCTACGGCATCTATCGCAATGGCCAGGCTATCTTCACCGTGTCGAACCCCGATGGCTCGCCGAATCCGCCGGCCACGTTCGTGGATCGCAACACGCCTCCCGGCGTGTACACGTTCGTGGTGCGCGCGTTCGACGAGGTCGGTAACGCGTCGGATCCCTCGAACACGGCGGGCCCGGTCATGACCGCCACGCAGGTCGATCCAAACACGTTCCCGGTCAACGAACCGCCGGTGCTGCCGGTCAACATCATCGCGTTCCCATCGCGTGACTTCGTGTCGCCGAGTGGCTATCTGCTCGACGATCAGGTCACAGTGCAGATCATCCGGCGCGATGCGAATGGCAACGACATCATCGTGAGTTCGGCCACCGGCATCATTCCCACGGCCGACGGCTTCGCCGAAGTGAACCACCCGGGCGGCGCGTGCTGGGAGGGCGTGACGCCCGAGATGCGCACTGGCGACCTCGTGCGCACGATCGCGTACAACCCCGCGTTCGTCGCACCCGGTAATCCGAGCGGCATCCGCACCATCGATCAGACGCACATCGCGGGCGTCACGGCGTTCAAGCCGGTGATCGTGCAGAACGACGACCTGGGCACCGCGCAGCCCGATGGCATCGTGCAGATCCACGGCACCGCGCTCGGGCCCGATGGCCACCCGTTGCCGATCGACCAGATCGAGCAGCGCATGATCGCCACGCGCGACCACTTCGACTTCAACGGCCGCCGTGCGATGCGTGCGGGCCCGGGCAGTGACGGCACGCTGGTGTACGACGCGACCGACAACCCCATGGGCGTGAAGTGGACCGCCACCTACGCGGGTCTCGACGCCGACGACGTGGCGCGCATGGCGGGCGGCACCAGTCTGTCCACCGGGCGCGTGTTCCCCGGCGCGGACACGCGCATCCACTGGCTGGGTGCGAATCCGCTGCTCCTGAACGAGGCCACGATCTTCGAGAACGCGCCGGACGGCAATCCGCCCGGTCCCGCCGGCCCGGGCTGCTTCCGGCCGCTCGAACCCGGCGACGTGATCGCGCCCAGCGCGCCCGGCAGCCTCACGGCCAACCATGTGCCGGCCGCATCGCAGCTCACGCTGAACTGGAGCGGTTCGACGGACGACTGGTACGTGGCGGGCTATC
>JAIOPA010000426.1 GCA_021414165.1 Candidatus Eiseniibacteriota bacterium | reverse complement strand
GTCCTTGGCGGCCACCGAGACCTCGGTGGTGCCCAGCACGGAGTCCTCCACCACCACGCCGCGCAGCAGCTTGCTCGGCACCATCTCGAAGTACACATTGCGCGGCCGCACGCCCGCCGGGGCTGCGTCCCAGATCTCGGAAGCCGGCATCTCGTTGATGCCCAGTGCCGCGGTGTCTGACGGCATGAGCTTCTTGCGCACCGCGATCGCATACGTGGGCACGCCGTGTTCGCGTGCGGCCAGCGCGGCAGTGTAGGAGCCGATCTTGTTCACGATGCCGGCATCGGTCACCGCGTCGGCGCCCAGCCACAGCGCGCTCGCCTGCGACAAGAGCAGCGGCAGCGCGGCATCGGCCACGATCCAGGTCTCGATGTTCGCGTCGGCCAGTGCGCGTGCGGCGTCGCGGCCCTCGAACCTGGGGCGGCTCTCGGCCAGGATCACGCGCGGCTTCTGGCCGGCATCGGCCAGCGCGCGGATCGCGGCCAGCACGGCTTCGCTCGCCGACAACGTGGCGATCCACGGCTCGCGTGCGCTGATCAGCTGCGCGGCCATGCGCGCGGCATCTCGCACGGCCAGTTCGAGGTCGCGCCGCTCGGCGGCACAGCTCTCGAGCACGTACTGGCGCAGGTCATTGGGGCTGTCGCCGCGCGCCACGCTGGTGTCGGCCACCGACAGCGCGCGCGCCGATAGCTGGTGCACCAACGCCAGGCTCGGCTCGGCGGCCTGCGACTCGCGCAGGAACGCGAGCAACGCGGCGCGAGCGGCGCGCGGATCGGCGGTGCGGTCGGTCGACAAGAAGCGCTCGAGCGTATCGAGGAACGCGCGGCCGGCGCGGCCGGAACCCGAGGCGCGATCGTTCTGGGGCGGGCGACTCACCATGACAGGCACTCCATTAGAGAGAGAAGCGCACCTAGAAAGAGAAGCGCACCGCGGCGCCGTCGGCGCCTGCGGTGCGCAGGGTGAAGCCGACGATCACTTTCCGAGCAGCTGCTGCAGCCAGACGATCGTGGTCTGCCGGCCCAACTCGCCGAACGCGTCGGTGAGCGGGATCTCCTTGGGGCAGGCCTCGACGCAGGCCTGCGCGTTGCCACAGTCCACCAGACCGCCGCGGCCCATGATGGCCTCCAAGCGCTCCTGCGCGTTCATGCGGCCGGTCGGGTGCGCGTTGAACAACCGCACCTGCGCGATGGGGGCGGGCCCGATGAAGTCCGACTTGTCGTTGAACTGCGGGCAGACCTCCATGCAGCAACCGCACGTCATGCAGCGCGAGAACAGGTAGCTGACTTCCTGCTCGGCGGCCGAGCGGCGAGGACCGGCACCCAGATCGTAGGAACCGTCGATCGGGATCCAGGCCTTCACGCGCTTCAACGAATCGAACATGGGCGAGCGGTCCACCTGCAGGTCGCGCACCACCGGGAACTTGGTGAGCGGCTCCAGCGTGACCGGCCCGTCACCCAGCGGCTCGATGAGCGCCGTGCAGGACTGCCGCGGCTTGCCGTTCACGAGCATCGTGCACGAGCCGCAGACCTCTTCCAGACACGACGACTCCCAGTGCACGGGCGTGGTCTTCTGGCCCTGCTTGGTGACCGGGTTCTTACGGATCTCCATGAGGCACGAGATCACGTTCATGTTGGGCTGCCAGGGGAGCGAGAACTCCTCCCAGCGCGGCGAGCTCGTGGGCGAGTCCTGCCGCTTGATGCGCAGTTCGATCGTCGTACGCGCCATGACCATGATCTCCTAGTCGTACTTTCGTTCGACGGGGGAATAGAGCGACACATCCACCGGGTCGTAACGGAAACGCGGGCCTTCGGGCGTGAACGTGGCGATGGTGCTCTTCAACCAGTTCGTGTCGTCGCGCTTGGGGAAGTCGGGCTTGAAGTGCGCACCGCGGCTCTCGTCGCGGGCCAGCGCGCCCAGCGTAACCACGCGCGCCAGATGCAGCATGTTCCACAGCTGGTTGAGATACGAGAGCGGGGCGTTGGCCCACGTGCCGTGATCCAGCACGCTCGCCTTGTGCCAGCGCTCCTGGAGCTCCTGCAGCTTGGCATCGGTGGCCTTGAGCTTGTCGTTGTGGCGCACGATCGTGACGTTCTCGAGCATCCACTTACCGAGCTCTTCGCCCAGCTGGT
>JAIOPA010000009.1 GCA_021414165.1 Candidatus Eiseniibacteriota bacterium | reverse complement strand
GCATGGGCCCTGCGATCACGTCGCCGATCGCGAACACGCCCTTCACGTTCGTCTCGTAGTGCGCATCCACCGTGATGCGGCCGCGCGTGTCGAACACGATCCCCAACTCGCGCGCGCCCAGGCCCTCGGTGTACGGCCGGCGCCCCACCGCCACCAAGAGCACGTCGGCGGTATGCGTGACGGCATCGCCACCCGCGGCCGGCGCGACCTCCACCTGCACCTCGTCGCCCACGACCTTGGCCGAGCGCGCCGAGACGCCGAAGTGGAACTAGATGCCCTGACGCTCGAGCGAGCGCTGCAGCAGCTTGGCCGAGCCGGCATCGGAACCCGGCACGATGCGCTCCAGGTACTCGAGCACGGTGACCTCGGCGCCCAGCCGGCGCCACACCGAGCCCAGTTCCAGCCCGATCGCGCCCGCGCCCACCACGAGCAACCGCTTGGGTACCTCGGGCAGCGTCAGTGCCTCGGTGCTGTGCACGATGCGGCGGCCATCGAACGCGATGCCCGGCAACGAAGCGGGCTTGCTGCCGGTGGCGATGAGCAACCGCGTGCCCTGCACCGTGCGCGTGCCGGCCTCACCGGTGACCTCGACCGTGTTCGCCGACACCAACCGGCCCGTGCCGGTGATGCGCTCGATCTTGTTCTTCTTGAACAGGCCCTCGACGCCGCGCGTGAGTTCCTTCACCACCTGGTCCTTGCGCTTGAGCATCGTGGCCAGGTCGAGCGTCACGCCCGACACCTGCACGCCGTGCGCCGCCATACCGTGGCTCGCGTACTCGAAGTGCTCGCTCGAATCGAGCAGCGCCTTGCTCGGGATGCAGCCCACATTGAGGCAGGTGCCGCCGAGCGTGGGGTACTTCTCGATGCACGCGACACGCATGCCCAGCTGAGCGGCGCGGATCGCGGCCACGTAGCCGCCGGGACCGGAACCGATGACGACCAGATCGAAGACGTCGGCACTCACGTTGGCTCTCCTTGGCTCAGACGCGCAGCAGCATGCGCTCGGGATCCTCGAGGCGCTCCTTCACGCGCACGAGGAACGTGACCGCCTGCGCACCATCGATGATGCGATGATCGTAGGACAGCGCCACGTACATCATGGGGCGCACGACCACCTGGTCGTTCGCGTCCACGACCGCGCGCTTCTCGATCTTGTGCATGCCCAGGATGCCGCTCTGCGGCGGATTCAGGATGGGTGTGGACAACAACGAGCCGAACACGCCGCCATTCGTGATGGTGAACGTGCCGCCCGACAACTCCTGTGGCGACAGCTGGCCATCGCGCGCGCGCTGCGCGAGCCGCGCGATCTCTTTCTCGAGACCCGCGAAGTCGAGCCGGTGCGCATCACGCACCACCGGCACCACCAGCCCCTTCTCGGTGCTCGCCGCGATCCCCAGATGCACGGCCTTGTGGAACACCATGTCGCTGCCGCGGATCTCGGCGTTCACGGCCGGCACATCGGCGAGGGCCAGCACGCAGGCGCGCGCGAAGAAGCTCATGAACCCCAACTTCACGCCGTGCGCCTTCTCGAAGCTGTCCTTGTGCCGAGCGCGCAGGTCCATGACGCGCGACATGTCGATCTCGTTGAACGTGGTGAGGATCGCAGCCGTGTGCTGCGCCTGCACCAGGCGCTCGGCGATGCGCAGCCGGATGCGGCTCATGGGCACGATCTCGTCGGCCTCGGGCTCACCCGGTGCGGCCAGCGGTGCGGGCTCCGCGGCCGCCGGCGCGGCGGCCGGGCTCGCGGGTGGCGCGACCGGTGCGGCGGCGGGTGCCGCATGCCGGACGGCATCGTCCTTCGTGATGCGTCCGCCGGGTCCGGTGGCGGCGATGCTCGCAGGATCGAGCCCGCGCTCCTCGACCACGCGGCGCAC
>JAIOPA010000428.1 GCA_021414165.1 Candidatus Eiseniibacteriota bacterium | reverse complement strand
TTCATGGGCAGCCGGGGCTCGCAGGCCGCGGGCTCAAGAATCTCCCGGGCTGGGGTGGAACCGTCCGAGAATGCCGCTTGGGGGGCGGTTTTTCAAGCCTCGCGGCGATGGCGGCCCGGGCGGCAGAAGGGCCCCCGGAATTGCGCAGGCGGCGTTCCCATTCCGGGTGGGAGACGCCGCCGCGCGCTTCGCCCGGTCAGGCGAAGTGTCGAGTGCTGGCCGTTAGAACGTGCGCGCCTGCGCGGGGGCCGGGCGGCGGAACAGCCACCACAGCAACCCACCGATCATCGCGAACGGCAGCAACAGCGGGAGGAACAACACGCCCATGCCGAGCAACATGCCGAAGCCACCGAGCACTGCGGCGAGCAGCACGAACGGCAGTGCGATCAACAGGGCGACGCCGCGGAACATCCAGCCGATGATCTTGAACGGGAGCCACAGGAACCAGCCGACCAGGCTGAATACCGAGACGAGCGTGCCGATCACGATGAGCGCGGCAAAGGCGAGCGCGGCGAGGACGAACAGTTCGATCACGACGGACCTCCGGAAG
Organism: Candidatus Eiseniibacteriota bacterium; assembly: GCA_021414165.1. Lineage (GTDB taxonomy): Bacteria > Eisenbacteria > RBG-16-71-46 > RBG-16-71-46 > RBG-16-71-46 > JAIOPA01. The sequence goes on along the minus strand of JAIOPA010000428.1, from coordinate 4,598 downwards.
CGGCCTGACATCGGCGGGCGCGGCCACGAGGGGCGCGGGGGTGCCGACGATGTGTTCTACGCAGGCCCGCCTGCGGGGGTTGCAAGGGCCTGACACGTACGCGGGCTCGCCCCGGGGCGGGGCGGCTGGTAGTGTGGCAACCCCAATCCAATCCATCACTTGCAGGAGGCCGCCCCATGCCGTCGACCAAGATCATCATCATGAACAATGGCTCGCTCCGTGTGGAAGGCGACTTCGAGCTCGTCGATCAGGACGGTAAGTCGTTCGGCCTGGCCGGCCGCGAGCGCATCGGCCTCTGCCGTTGCGGCCAGTCCGCCAAGAAGCCGTTCTGCGACGGCAGCCACAAGGCCTGTGGATTCCAGTCCACTGTGGTCGCGATCGATCTCGATCCGCCCGCACCCAAGCCAGGCGCCTGAGCAAGCTCTCCACCCGCGGCATCCTGTTGGGGCTCGCCGTGATCGCGGCGAGCGGCGTGTGCGTGCGACTCGGTGTCTGGCAGTTGCAGCGCCGCGCCGAGAAGCAGGTGCAGCACACGACCCAGCGGGCCGCACTCGCGGCCGCGCCGCTCGACATGGCGGATTCGCTGCTCGCCACACCCGCGCATGGTGTACGCGTGCGTGCGCGCGGCCGCTGGGATCGCAGCGCGCATGTGCTGCTCTCGGGCCGCACGCATCTGGGCGCGGCGGGTGTGTCGCTGGTCACGCCACTCGTGCTCGCGAATGGCGAACGCATCCTGGTCGAACGCGGCTGGCTCGCGGCCGCGGACTCACGCACCGCGCATCCGGAATATGACGACACGTCGCTCGCCGAGGTGACCGGTGTCGTGCAGGGTTTCCCCAAGCCCAGCATGGCCACCGCTTGGGTCGCGCTGCCGGCCGACACGAACGGCGTGGTGCTCTGGTCCGCGCGTGCGCTGGTCGCGGACTCCGCGCGCGCGCGGCTCGGCGCACCGCTCGCCGACTGGGTGCTGCGGGTGTTGCCCTTGAGCGAGGCCGATGTTCATGCACACGAGGTCAGCTCGCGTGCTGCGCCCAGCGAGCACTCACTGCGCACGGTCGAGGCGTCGCACGAGCCCGCGCCACCCGAACCCGAGCCCTATGAGATCGCCGATGAGTCCATGCACCTCTCGTACGCGATCCAGTGGTTCGCTTTTGCTGCCGTGATCGTGATCGGCTCGCTCGCACTGGCCCGGCGCAAGGGGTAATCCCGTACTTCTGCAGCCCGCCGGCGTCATTCACCGACCCCGGGCCGCCGTTCGCCGAAACCCCCGCGACCTGTGCTCGGATCGTCCGTAACTTCCCCTGTGTCGCGACGAGCCACGGCGCACGGTGCGCCGGCTCCGAGCCAAGGACTTCAGAGGGAGGGTGTCATGAGCGAACGCAAGCAGAGTCTGGGTGACAAGGCCGATGGCCTGGTGTGGGGCCTGGTGCTCATCTCGATCGGTGTGGTGTACCTGCTCGCCATGAACGGTGTGTTGCCGCGCGACGCCATGTGGGCGTGGTGGCCGCTGTTCGTGATCGCGGCGGGCGTGGGCTCGCTGATCACGGCGCGCAGCCCCAAGAAGCTCGGCAGCGCGGTCACCACGCTCGGCATCGGCGCCTGGCTCATGATCGCGGCCAACGACTGGTGGAACCTGGGCTGGAACCGCAGCTGGCCGCTCGCGCTGGTGGCGGCGGGTCTCGGTACGCTGGTCGAGGCTCTGGCGGGCATGGTGTGGCCCAAGAAGGAGGACGGTCATGTCGGTTGAGCAGGGTCGTTCGGGTTGGCGCCGCTTGCGCGTCGGTGTGCTCGCGGCCTGCACGGTGTGGCTGGTGCTACAGAATCTGGCGCTCGCGGTGCTCATGCTGGTCGGGCATCCGGCAGATGCGCTCGCGGCGGGGCTGGTCGTGGCGCGCACGGCGCTGAACCTTGGCGCGCAGTTGTTCGTGATCCCGCTGGCGGTGGCGCTGGGGCTCGCGCTCGCCGCGTGGTTGGTGCACGGTGTGCCGGTCCGGCAGACGGCGAACGAGGAGGTGCGTCATGAACGGTGACGATCAGGGCAACGACCGCGGCACGCGAGTGCGCGACCTGGTGCGTGCGCGCTACGCGGAGAACGGCCCGCGGCGGCTCACGGGCCGGCTCATCTTCGGCGTCATCGTGCTGGTGCTGGGGCTCACGTGGACGCTCGAGAACATGGGCTTCGACGGCGCATCGCAGATCCTGCGCTGGTGGCCCGCGCTGGTGCTGACCTATGGACTCGTGCGCTTCTTCGGCCTCGACGGCGCGCGCCGCCAGACCAGTGGCGCCCTGTTCATGGTGGCGGGCGCGTGGATCCTGGCCCGGGAGATGGGATGGGTGAGCTTCCGGCTCAGCCAGTTGTGGCCGGTGTTCCTCATCATCATCGGTGTGTCTTTGGTCTGGCGCTCCTTGCGCGGCCCGGCGCCGGACGCGGGCCCCAACTCGCGCAGCAACTATCCTCGCCCGTTCGCGTTCATGGGGGCCAACACCACGAACGTCGAGTCGCAGAACGTCGAGGCGCTCGAGGTCACGGCCGTCATGGGTGGCGTCGAGATCGACCTCAATGGCGCTCGTGCCGAGCGCCAGGAAGTCGTGGCCGAGGTGTTCGCGTGGTGGGGTGGCATCGAGATCGCGGTGCCCGATGACTGGGAGGTGATCAGCGAGGTCACGCCCATCATGGGTGGTGTCGAGAATCAGTCGCGTCTGGCGCCCGGCGTGCAGCCGGTCACCACGCTCATCGTGCGTGGCCTGGTGGTCATGGGCGGTATCGAGATCAAGAACGGCAAGTCGGAAGGGCGTTACACCGGCACCAAGGCCGGGGTTGTCATGGGCCAGTCCCGCGATGCCGACGAGGCACGCCGCCGCGACGAACGCGAGCGCCGCGACGCGCAGTCGCAGAAGCCGGTGGAATAGCCGCATGCATCCGTTGCTTGCACGGCCTTCGCGGCTGCTCACGGTGATCCTGCTGGCAGCCTTGTTCGGTGTGCCGCTGGCGTGGGTACTCACCGTGCTCACGCCGCGGCCCTGGCTCGCCGCACTCGCCTTCGCGGTGCCCATGCAGGTGGTGTTCGCGTTCATCGCGCTGTCGGCGTGGTGGGTGTGCCGGCGCTACCCGATGCACGAGGGCATCACGAGCCGGGCCGTGAGCGCACAGCTCATGGCGGCGCTGCAGGCGAGTGCCGTGTGGGCTGCGTTGGGCGCGCCCTTGGCCGTGCTGCTGGTGCGCACGATCCCGGACTACGACCTGTCGCGGTACGACATCCTGCGCGACCTTGGAGTGGTGCTGCTCGCGGGCATGCCGCTCTACTTGTTGTCGGCCACCGCGCACTATCTGTACCTCACCATCGAGGCGACGCATGCCGCGCAGCGCCGCATCCTCGAGACCGAAGTCGGCGCGCGCGAGGCCGAGGTGCGCGCGTTGCGCGCGCAGTTGAACCCGCACTTCCTGTTCAACTCGCTCAACTCGATCAACGCACTCATCGGTAGCGAGCCCGAAGGCGCGCGCCGCATGTGCGAGCGGCTCGGCGACTTCCTTCGCCGTACGCTCGCCCTGAGCGCGCGCGATGAGGTCACGCTGGGAGAGGAGTTGGAGTTGGTCGAGCGCTATCTGGGCATTGAACAGGTGCGCTTCGGCGAGCGGCTGCGGGTGGAGCGTGCGGTCGATCCCGATGCGGCGGCCTGTCGCGTGCCGCCACTGCTACTGCAGCCGCTGGTGGAGAATGCGATCAAACACGGCATCCAGGACCTCATCGAGGGCGGCGCCGTGCGGATCGAGGCGCGTCTCGACGACGGCGCGCTGCGCGTGGTCGTGGAGAATCCGGTCGATGTCGACGCGCCCGCGCGGCGTGGTGAGGGCGTGGGGCTCGACAACGTGCGCCGGCGGCTCGCCGCGTTCGGCGCGCGCGATGCGAATCTGCGCAGCGAGCGCAAGGGCGACCGGTTCCGGGTCACGCTGATCATGCCCGCACGGACGGGCACGGAGGTGTTGCATGGCTGAGCCACTGCGTGTCCTGATCGTGGACGACGAGGCCCCGGCGCGTTCGTTGTTGCGCGAGTACCTGGCGCCGCACACCGACGTGCAGGTACTGGGTGAGTGCGCGAACGGCTTCGAGGCGGTCAAGCGCATCACCGAGCTATCGCCCGACCTGGTGTTCTTGGACGTGCAGATGCCCAAGCTGGACGGCTTCGAGGTGCTGGAGCTGTTGGAACCCGTGCCCGCCGTGATCTTCTGCACGGCGTACGACGAGTTCGCGCTGCGTGCGTTCGAGGTGCATGCGGTGGATTACCTCTTGAAGCCCTTCGGCCGCGAACGTCTCGCCGAGGCGCTCGTGCGCGCGCGTGAACGCCGCGCCGGTGCGGCTGCGCGCGCCGCAGCCGCGAGCGCGCCGGCCGCCGAGGCCGATGCCGACATCGCCAGTGCCGCGCGCAGCGCGCCCGCGGCACCGCCTGCGACCGATGCCGCGGCGCTCTCACGCAGCGCGCGCGGGCCCGGCCGGTTCGCCGAGCGCATCGTGGTGCGCGATGGCGCGCAGGTGCACGTGGTGCCGGTCGAGCGCGTGGACTACGTGGAGGCGCAGGACGACTACGTGGCCGTGCACGAG
>JAIOPA010000365.1 GCA_021414165.1 Candidatus Eiseniibacteriota bacterium | reverse complement strand
TCGCCGGTGTACTCACGGTGGCCGCGGTGCTGGGCAAGCAGGCGTGCTCGTTCGGTGTGCTCGACAAGGGCGCCGACAAGCTGGCGGTGGGCCTGGGTATGATCCCGCGTGGTGAGGTGGGCCTGATCTTCGCGAGCATCGGGCGCACGCTGCACATCGGTGGCGAGCGCGTGGTGGACGACATGGTGTACTCGGCGGTGGTCGTGATGGTGGCCATCACCACGTTGGTCACGCCGCCGTTGCTGGTGTGGCGCATGAAGGGCAAGTAACGCGACTCACGGCACGCGAAAGCCCCCGCGGAGCGCACTCCGCGGGGGCTTCGTGTTTCAATCGATCGATCGTCGATCAGTCGTCGTCGCGATCGTGCCCGTGGCCCTTGCCGTGACCCGAGTGGCCACGCCCACGTCCACGCCCGCGGTGATCATCGCGGTCACGGTCGCGCACCACCACCACCGTACGGCCGTCGCGGCCATGACGCGGGTGATGCTTCCAGTGGCGCGCCGGCACCACGAGCACGCGCTCGGGCACGCGACGCACATCGACACCGACCCACGGGCCACTCCACGTGCGCGCGCGATACCAATAGCCGCCGTGCAGGCGCCAGTAGAAGTTGTCGCTCACGAACATGTCATCGCTGCAGCGATCGTCGTTCACGACACGCACGTCCTCGACCACGACGTAGCGCGGCTCGCTGCGGAACACGACCTGTGGCGGCGGGGGGGGCGAACCACCCGTCATGCCGACCTGGAAACCGAACCAGGTCTCGGCCTGGGCGGGCGCCGACTGGCAGCACAGCGCCACGGCGGCCGCGAGGATCAGAAGACGCTTCATGGGTTCCCTCCTTGAGATTCCGGTGTGGCCCGTCCCCGGTCCCGGCACGCCAGCGGCCGGCTCCTGGGGAGGCGGACCGCCGATCGGGCCGGACAGAGTCCGTCCCTCCGGGGGGCATCCTGCCCAAGCAGACCATGTGCCACGTTGGGATGATGCGCAAGTGGCTGTAGCCGCATGGAGTTACGGGTGCCGCCCGCGAGAACGGTGTGTCAGGAACGCACAGGCGTCGTGCAGCCTGCGCCACAACGGCCGGATTCCGCCCGTTCCGGGTCAGCAACCGGCCCCGCACTGGTGCGGGTAATCGCCCCGCCGGTCGGGGGTGGGGGTGTGCGCCATTGAGGCAGACTTCACCGAGGCATAACCTGCGCGGTCTGTCCTGCCGCTGCTGGTTCCCCGGTCCCTATCGAGGTGCCCCGATGATCCGTCGCCTGTCCCCGCTTCCCGCCCTGTTCGCACGCGTCGCGCTGCTGTGCGCGTGTGCGATCACCCTGAGTGCGCCGATCGCGCAGTCCGCGACGCCACGCGTGCACGCGATCCGTAACGCGCGCATCGTCACGGCGCCCGGCCGCGTGATCCCGCGCGGCAATGTGGTCATGCGCGATGGTCTCATCGTGGCGGTCGGTGCCGATGCGCCCATTCCCGCCGACGCGCGCATCTGGGAAGGCGACAGCCTCACGGTGTACGCCGGCCTGATCGATGCGTTGGTCATGCCGCCTGCTCCCGCGCCGGGGTTCGGCGGTGGTCCGTTCGGTGGCGGCCGTCCCGGTGGTGCGCCGCCTGCGGCCGAGACGCCGCGTGGTCCGGTGCACGAACTCGCCGCGGTGCGCGCCGAGGTGCGCGTGGTCGAGTCGCTGCCCATGGAGTCGTCGCAGGCCGAGGCGTTGCGTGCGGCCGGCTTCACCACGGTGCAGTACGCGCCGCGTCAGGGTGTGGTGCGTGGCCAGAGCGCGTTGGTGAACCTGGGCAATGGCAGCAGCAACACCAACGTGGTGCGTGCCGATGTCGCGCAGGTGATCGGCATGTCGCCCGGTCGCGGCAACGTGTACCCCGCGTCGCTCATGGGTTCCATCGCCGTGTTGCGCCAGACGTTCCTGGATGCCAAGTGGTATCGCGATGCGCGCGCCGCAGCAGCGCGCCGTGCGGGCACCGAGCGCGTGGCCGAGAACCTGGCGTGGGACGCGTTGCAGCCGGTGATCAGCGGCCAGCAGCCGGTGGTCATGATCGCGGATGACATGCTGCAGGTGCTGCAGGCCGCCAAGATCGCGCGCGAGGCCGGTGTGAGCGCGACGCTCGTGGGTGCGGGCGATGAGTACAAGCGCATCACGCAGGTCGCCGCCACGGGCCGGCCCATGATCGTGCCGGTCGCGTTCCCCGACGCGCCCGAGGTGTCCGACGAAGCCAACGCGCTCGAGGTGCGCACGGAAGAGCTGCGCCACTGGCAGGCGGCCCCCGGCAATCCCGCGGTGCTCGCCAAGGCGGGCGTGACGTTCGCGCTCACCAGCAACGGCATGAAGGACGTGAAGTCGTTCCGTGGCAACGTGGCCAAGGCGATCGCGCGCGGATTCTCCGAGGACGCCGCACTCGCGGCCGTCACCACCACGCCCGCGCGCATGTTGGGTGCCGAGGGCAAGCTGGGCGTGATCGCGCCCGGCGCGGTGGCGAACCTCACCGTGACGCGAGGTGCGCTGTTCGCCGAGAACTCCAAGGTGCGCGAGGTGTGGGTCGACGGTGCGCGCATCGAGGTGGCGAAGGACGAGACGAGCCCCAAGGGCGAGTGGCA
>JAIOPA010000364.1 GCA_021414165.1 Candidatus Eiseniibacteriota bacterium | reverse complement strand
AATCACCGGGGGCGCGACACCCCCGCCAACCCCGCGCCAATCAAGCGCAGGCGCGCGCGGCTGCCCGCGCAGTGGCCCCTGGGTTGCGCGCGCTCACCCGCGGCTGGGGGAACTCACCCGCAAGCGAAAGGCCGCCGGGCGCGTGCCCAGCGGCCTTCGTGATCTCAACTGGAGTGCGTCAGCGCGGCATGACGAGCGGGTCGCCGGGCTCCTCGCCCTCGAGCTCGGCCGGGTACTCGGCCGGCAACTCGCGCAGGCTCTCCACGAACAGCGGCACGTCGTCCGACAGGTTCGACAGCGCCTCGGGGCCCTCGCCCACCTTGAGGATGTCGTACAGCGTCGTGCGCTGTGCCGGGGTGAAGCCCGCTTCTCGGATCAACGTCTCGATCTCGGCCACCGTCGTCTTGTTCACGTGACCGGTGGCCAGGTGCACGTTCTCCTCGAACAGCGTGCCGCCAAAGTCATCGGCGCCGAACTGCAGCGAGATCTGGCCGGTCTTCTTGCCCTCGCTGAACCACGACGCCTGGATGTGGTCGAAGTTGTCGAGGTACAACCGGCTCGACGCCAGCATGCGGAAGTACTGGCTCGAACCCGCGATCACCGGCACCTTGGATTCCATGGGCGTGTTGCCGCGCTTGTAGCTCCACGGCACGAACGCGGTGAAGCCCTTGGTCTCGTCCTGCAACGCGCGGATGTAATCGTAGTGCTCCACGACCTCGGCCGGCGTCTCTACGTGGCCGTACATCATGGTGGCCGTGGAACGCATGCCCACCTGATGCGCCGTGCGGTGCACGTCGAGCCAGGTGTCGGGACCGCCCTTCTTGATCGAGATGCGCTTGCGCACGCGCGTCGCCAGGATCTCGGCGCCGCCACCCGGCAGCGTGCGCTGGCCGGCGTCGTACAACGCCTGCAGCACGCCACGCATGTCGAGCCCGCTCACCTCCATCATCTGGTGGATCTCGGGGGCCGAGAAGAAGTGCGGCGTGATCTCGGGATAGCGCTTGCGCGACTCACGGATGATGTCGGTGTAGAACGACCACGGGATCTCGGGGTTCAGGCCACCCTGCAGCAGCACCGTGGTCGCACCCACCTTGCGGGCGCTCTCCATCATGTTCATCACGCCTTCGACGTCGTGCGTGTAGCCATCCGCCGCCGGCTTGCCGGGCTTGCGGTAGAACGCACAGAAGTGACAGTCGACGGTGCAGTAGTTGGTGTAGTTGGGGTTCGTGTCGATCACGTAGGTCACGATGCGCGGATCGGTCTTGGCGTTGCGCACTTCGTTCGCGAGTGCACCCAGTTCGACCAGCGGGGCTTCCGTGAGCAGGTACACACCCTCTTCGCTGCTCAGGCGCTCACCGCGCGACACCTTGTCTTCGATGCGATTCCACACGGGCGGGCTACTCCTCGGGATATCGGATGCTGGGGACGGGGCCAGCGCGCGGCCAGCGGGCCGCGACGGGCGGCGAGGATACACCCTGCCGCACAGCCCCGGAAAGCCAGACGCCCGCCCCGGCAGGCCGGGACGGGCGTGGGTGTGTCGGGCTGCGCGAGGGGTTACTTCTCGCGCCAGCTGAGCGTCACGAACTTGCCACCGTACTTGGAGAGCGCCTGCGTGATGGCGTCCGCCGAGTACAGGATCGTCATGTTGCCGTTCGCCTTGATGTCGGTGACGCCGTTCACGATGACACCGCCCAGGATCCAGGCGTGGCCATTGCAGTTGAAGTCACCTTCCACGTAGATGAGGCCGCGGTAGGTGAAGCCGGCATTCACCGTGAGATCACCGTCCACGTAGAGCAGACCCTCACCCGACGTATTGTGAAGTGCCAGGTCGGTCGACTTGTCCATGGTGATCGAGTTGCCGTCGTAGTACACGATTCCGTTGTAGCTGGTTGGGGCGGTGGTCGGTGCGCCGATCCACGACCAGTAGTCCGTGGCGCTCATGCCGAATGCTTCCCACGGGCCGGCGTAGAAGCCGGTCTGGTTCTGCTGGAAGTCCGAGGGCGAACCCTTGATACCCGACGCGCCACCCGAGTTGATGTTCGCCGTGCTCCACGCGCCCGGCAGGTCCGTGCCGCGGGCCAGCTCGTTGTCGCCGCAGTGCTGCGGATCCGGCGACACGCCCACGGTGCGGCCTTTGATGCCGTCGTCGTCGGCGGTGTCCATGGAGTGGTCGTAGCCACAGATGAACGCCGTACCGACTTCCTTGATCATGACGTTCGACGACAGCGCCGCCTTGGCCGAGGCCGTGAACGGCTTCTGGATCACCTCGGCCACGACCGTACGCCGGGCGTTACCGACACGGCCAGTGGACGTGATCGTGTAGATCGGCAATCCGCTCACCGAGTTGATGTGCGGCACCGTGGAGGCGTCGTAGCGCATGACCTTCGTGCCATCGGCGCTCTTCTTCCAGCTCACGGTGAGTTCGTCGCCGCTGCGGCCGGCGGTCGAGTAGTTGAGGTACGAACCGACCGCCTGGGCCGTGGCCATACCGGACGAGTCGGCACCCAGCACTGGCACGCTACCGGCGACCGTGTTGAAGATCTGCACGACATCGTCCGGATCCGCGGGGTCCATGTTCACATCGTTGATGTCCTGGTGGCTGATACGGGCCATGGCCTCGCTGAGCCCGGCCTCCGAGGTGTTCAGCGCCTGACGCATGCGCTGATCATTGCCCGCGAGGCCGCGATTCATCGCCACGCCGATCATGAGCACCAGTGCGAGCGCGCTCATGACCAGCAGGACCAGGATCGAGATGACCAATGCGAATCCGCGTTCGTCGGAACGCACGTCGATTCCCTTCATACGTGCCTCCCGATCACCGCACGAACACGATCAACGCGCCCGTCGTGGCGCGGGACTTCATGCCAGCGGCCAGGTCCGACAGGTACGGCGACGGCGGTGCGGTGCTGTTCAAGCCATAGTTGAAGTTCGCCCACGTGAGCGCGGGCACCATGTTCACGACCGAGCCGCCCGACGGGTCCGTGCCGGCGCCGTT
>JAIOPA010000362.1 GCA_021414165.1 Candidatus Eiseniibacteriota bacterium | reverse complement strand
CGCCGGGTCCTTCATGCGGAACACGAACGTCTGGTAGTAGCCCTCGCGATTGAGCGCCGGCATGAGCACGCTGGCATCGCCCCAGATCTCGGACTCGAACGCCGAGCCGTTGGCGGTGAACTGGCCCACGACCGTGAAGTTGCGCTGCTCGAACCGCAGCTTGTCGCCCACGTTGCAGTTGGCGAACCGGCCGGCGATGCGCTTGGCCACGATCACTTCATCGGTGCCCGGCGTGAACATGCGGCCCTCGACGATCTTGACGCCACCGCGCAGGTCGGCGGCCGCCGGATCGACACCACGCAGCATGATGTTCGACGAGCCTGTCTGACCCAGGCGCTGCTTGCTCACCACGATCACCATCTCGGCGCTCGCGCGCGGACGGCCATCGGGCCCCGTGGCTACCTGCGGCATGGCCTTGAGGATGCTGGCCTGATCGAGCGACAAGCCACTCGAGATCTCGCTGTCGGCGCCCTTGCGGAGCACGATGGCGTTATCGGGCGAGCCCGTGCTGACCAGCGAGGCCTTGAAGCCGTTGGCCAGCGCCAGTGCGCCGATGTAGATGGCGATGGTGAGCCCGATGCCGATCGCCGTGGTGAGCGTGGACACGGGGCGCTTGGTGACGCTTCTGAAGTTGTATGCGAATGGAATGGCCATGGTGTGCCTCACTCGACGCGCCGGAGCGCGTCCACGATACGCAGGCGAGAGGCCTGCAGGGCCGGGATCAAGCCACTCACCGCGCCGATCGCGACCGCGATCGAGACGCCGGTGATCACCGTGGCCCAGTAGACCGAGAGCGGGGGCAGGAAGCCCAGCGAGCGGCCCTCCACCGCGAACTTGGCGCCGAGCGCGCCCAGCAATCCGCCGCCCAGCGTGATGACCGCAGCCTCGAGCACGATCATGCCGAACACCTGGCCGTCGGTGAACCCGAGCGTCTTCAACACGCCGATCTCGCTGGTGCGCTCGCGGATCGACGTCATCATGGTGTTGGCGGCGATCAACAGGATCGAGAACACGATCGCCAACCCGATCACGCGCAGCACGAACGGCACGTTGCCGTACATGCTCACGAACCCGGCCTGGAACGCCTGCTCGGTCTCGGTGAGCGTGGCGGGGGCGGCGTTCTCGAACTGCGAGTCCACCGCGCGCAGCACGGCGTTGGCCTGCGACGGATCGGTGAGCTCGAGCACATACGTGCCCACGGCTTCCTGACCGCCCATACCCTTCTCGCTCAGGTACTTGTAGTGGAAGAACATGGTCTCATCGCCGAACGACTTCTTCTTGGCGCGATACACCGCACGAATGGTGAACTCCCAGTTGCCCGGGAAGATCGTGCCGGCCAGCGTGATCGTCTGGCCCAGCTTCCAGCCCTTCTTGAGCAGCAGCTTCTCGCCCACGACGCACGCGGTGCGTTCGAGGTAATAGGCCGCCAGCTTGGGGTCCGCACCGTCGGGCACCGCGACCTGCGCCTGTGCGGGCGAGG
>JAIOPA010000361.1 GCA_021414165.1 Candidatus Eiseniibacteriota bacterium | reverse complement strand
CGAGCGTGCGCGCAGCTTGTGCTGCATCGTCGTAGAAGCGGCCTGCGGTGAACACCGCCGAAGAACCCAGCGTGAACACCAACGGTGGCGTGCCCGCACCCAGCCAGCGTTCAAGCGCCGGTGGCAGGCCCTCGCCATGCTCACCGCGATCGTGCACCGGGAAGCCGGTCTGTAACGCAGCGCGCGGCCAGTCGCGCTGCGGCGCCATGAGCTCGCGCGAGAACAACATGAGGTGCAGCGTGTCCGAGGCGCTCTGGAGCATGGGGTGGCGCCGGCTCGCGGGTAGCTTCATCTCGGCGCGCATCACGTCGATCTCTTTGAACCAGCGGCGCGTGGCCAATCGTCCCAGTGCCCAGAACAGTTGCCACGGCCACGCTCCAAAGCGGCTCATGAACGTCATGATCGGCGCACCCGGCATGATGCCCGGATCGTACGACGTGAACGTGGCCATGGGCTGGAGCGTGGTCGACACGCGCGGGATGCGCAGCGTCTCGGCCACGAGCGGCGAGGTGAGCGTGAGCATGTGGTCCACGATCAGGTCGGCGCCCTGTGACGCAGCCAGCAAGTCGTCGCGCATGCTGCGCAAGTAAGGCACGACCAACTCGCGCAGCACCACCTCGCTGCCTCGCGTGTCGTCCATGGCGCGGCGCATGACTTCGAACGGGTCACCGAACGAGAAGAAGTCCGGGTGGATGGGCGCGAACTCGAGCCCCGCCGTCTCCGCGCGCGAGCGATAGATGTCGTGCGACGCCAACACCACGGCATGCCCGCGCTGACGCAGCTCGCGGCCGAGCGCCAGATACGGATGCAGATCGCCGAGCGAGCCGAACGTGGTGAGGACGATGCGGGGCATGCGCGGCAGTCTATGCGCCCCGGGAAGCGAATACGAGTCCAAGCGGGCTCGTGTGCCTCACTGCAGGACGATGAACGAGCGTTGGGCCCGCTCGGAACCTTGCCGTGATCGCAGGTGATACACGCCGGGTGGCAGACGATGCGCCACCGGGAGCGGGATCGCGTGCAGCCCCGGATCCAGCGCGCGGCTCGTGACGCCGAGCCGGCGCCCGTTCACGTCGAACAGTTCGAGCGTCACGTCGCCCTTGCGAGCCAGCTCCAGCCATACGGCGCCATCGCCTGCTGATGGGTTTGGCCGAGGGCCGTGCAATGCGAAGTGGAATGCAGAGGGCACCGCAACGGAGACTTCTGGGCTCGTATGCGTGACGCCGCCTTGCTGCCAGACGAGGCGGTACTCGTAGTTGCCGCCCGCCCGGACGTCGCGATCGACATAGCGCACGGCACCCTGGCCATCGGGCAGGACCTCGGCCTGCGAGGTCCACTCGAACTCGCCCTGCTCGCGACGCTCGATGCGCACGCGTACGGCAGCCGGCAGATGCCACGCGAGCTCGACACGATCCGCGAACGCTGCGACCGACTGAAGAGAACTCTCGGTGGCAACGGGACTATCGGTGCGATAGCCCCAGCACGAACTGAGCCGCGTGCCGGACGGGAGGTTGAGCGGCGTGATGCGCACGCGGGTGGAGACATCGATGGGCCCGAGGCGAGCGCTCTCGTAGATGCTTCCGGATGCGGCCAGATGAACCCGGAAGGGTTCGCCCGCGCGAGCCTGCACGCGGATGACCATCGTTGTGTCGTGGCGATAATTCACCGAGAGGCTCCGGCGGGAGTCACCCACCGAGAACTCGAATTCAGAGATCGCCCGAGCAAACTGTTCACATGGATTAGGACTGCACGAACCGTAGGAATCATACCCTTCCAGAGTCACGGCGAGTTGCAGATCGAAAGAAGCAGGGGTCCCCGCGGGCAATCCGGAGAGCACGAAGTTGTCATCGGCGGAGATGGTGACACCGCCGGTCAAGGCGTAGCGGCTTGCGAACAACTCCAGACGGGTCCAGTCATACGCCAGCAAGTTGCGACTCTCTGCGCCGACCGGGCTGAACCGTCCCATCATGCTGTCGGGTTGGGCGATGTTGAGGCCATCGGGCGTGGTCATCCAGAGGCCGCTGCATCGGTCCTCGAAGCAGTCGCGCTCCGGCAGTCCTGCATTCGCGAGTGGCTGCGGGGCGGGGAGATAGTAGAGGGCCGGTCGCACGGGCTCGTGCGGTCTCCAGGCGTTTCCTGGGGGAACGACCAAGGCGCCGTATTGCGGTGCATCCAGGACCACTGGGATTGCGCCGGGTGCGCTCAGCCATTCAAGAACCAACTGGCCACCCTGCGGATCCAGCGCCGCGGGGAGCAACGCATCTGGCCGGAGTCCCGTGACGCCCTCGAACCCCGGATGCGCGAGGAGGAGGCCGCGGCCGGTCGGGACGCGCGAAGCGTCCAACTCGGGAACGAGTGGCTCCACGCGGCCCAGTTCATTGCGGGCCTGATCGAGGATCCGGAGCCGGAGTCGCGCGTCGTGGTACTGGGGCTCGATCGGGTTCTGGAGCTGGATGTACTGACCCGTGCTCGTGCCGTCTTTGCAGGCGAGCTGAACCTCTCCCACCCGCCAGTTGGGCACGCCATGATCGAGGCATGAGGGTGCGCGTAGCCGGGCGCCGTCGGAGCGGGTCAGGGACACGAAGCCGTGACCGGGGTGCACATCAG
>JAIOPA010000360.1 GCA_021414165.1 Candidatus Eiseniibacteriota bacterium | reverse complement strand
ATGCACGTCGAGATCGACGATCGCGACCTTGTTCACAAGGCCTTCGGCGCGCAGCGCCGCGGCCGCCACCGCGAGATCGTTGATGTAGCAGAACCCCTCGGCGTGACCCGCATAGGCATGGTGCAGCCCGCCGCCCACGTGGGCGGCCGCGCCCAGGCGCAGCGCGCGGCGCGCAGCCTCGGTGGTGCCCGAGCCGCCCAGCGAGAACGCGGCCACGATCCCTTCGGTGAGCGGCAGCTCGCTGTACTGCGTGCGCGGCGTCCAACGCAGCGCGGCCAGGTCATCGAGGTAAGCGGCCTCGTGCGCATGCTCGAGCAACGCGCGCGTCACGGGTGGCGGTGCCGCCACGGTGGCACCGGGCAGGTCACCGGCCGCCACCAGGGCGCGGATCACGCCCTCGTACTTGGCGGTCGGGAACACGTGCGTCCCGATATCACAGGCATAACTGGGCGACCAGACCACGGCCTCGCGGGGATCCATCCCTTGAGGGTGCCACCGCCCCCCAGCCGTGGCAATCGCCTGACGACTCGCCCGAGCGGGCTTGGGTACAATAAGGGTCCCATGCGCTCGACCCCCGTGTCCCCTGCGGCCCCGGCCTTCCGCACGCTGTCCACGCGCCTCATGGCGCGCCGGCTGCGCATGCTCGACCTGCGGCTCGCCATCGCCATCGGGGTGCTGGTGGTGTGCGTGACGGCGTTCGTGTACTGGCAGGTGCGCGTGCCGCTCGATGGCACGGTGCGGCGCCACGGCGTGCTCGCGGGCGTGCGGTTCCTGGCGCTCGTGCTGGGCGGCTGCGTGCTGGCTGCCGCGGCGCTCGCGGCCGAGCGCCAGACTGCGCTCGCGGCGACGCCGCCCGGGCCCGAGTGGCTCGCGCTGCCGATCGAACCCGCGCACGTGGAACAACATCTGGCGCGCGAGGCCAGCGCCCCGGCGCTGGCGTTCTTCGTGCCCGCGGCGGCAGCGTGGATCGCAGGCGTGGGTCTGTTGCCCGCGCTGTGGCTCGCCGCACTCGCGCTCGCGTTCCCGGTGGTGTGGTGGCTCGTCACACGCGCGGCCTGCTTCATTGCGCTGCGCCGAGCCGTGGCGGCCGATGGTCCGGCCCGCACGTTGCCGGCGGCATGGCGCGCGCTGGTGTCGGCGCGGCACACGGCACCGCCGGTGCGCCATGCGCACACCGTGCGCTTCCCCACGCGCTCGCGCTGGCGCGCGCTGGCCACGCTCGATGCGCTCGTGTCGTTGCGTGCCGGCTCACCGCGCGCACGGCTCGTGGCGGCGGCCTTGGCGTTGGCGCTCAGTGTGCTCGTGTGGTTCGTGGTGCATCGCGAGCCGCTCGAGACGCGCGCGTTGTCGTTCGCGGCGTTCACGCTGGCGTGCACCGGGCTCGGTGCCTGGGCCGCGTGGCGCGGCGCGGGTGATCCGGCGTCGGCGGTGCGGCCGCTGCCGATCACGCTGGGCGATGCGTGGCGTGCGCGGGCCATACCGCTGCTGCTGGTG
>JAIOPA010000359.1 GCA_021414165.1 Candidatus Eiseniibacteriota bacterium | reverse complement strand
TGAGCGTTACGCCGGCCGCGTCATCACCGTGGTCTCGGTGCCGTTCGACTCTTCCATGACCCAGCGCACCGAGCGCGAGCACGGGCAGCTGCCGCCCAGGCGCTTGAGCTTGGGCATCGCCTTCACGCCCTGCTCCACGGTGATCTCGCCCTTCACCACCTGACGCAGTGCATCGGCGTACAGGCGCAGATCGCGGCTCGCGATGTAGCCGGAGTTCAGGTGCTTGGCCAGATAGCGCAGATACTCCTCGACCTCGGTGAACGTCTCGCCGTTCACGCCGATCATCTGGAACGCGCACTCGCCCTTGCGGCGGAAGAAGCGCGGATCGGGCAGGTGCAGGATGTCCTCGAACTTGAGGCCCTGGTGCGAGCCGCGGGACTTCTCGAGCTCGTCGATCACCGCCTCGATCTTATCGGGCGTGTAGTCGGGGAAGCGCGCACGCACGAACCGCGTGTTGATGTCGCGGACCATCTTGCGGCACTCCTCGGTGTACTGGTCCACGGCCTCACGGTTCATGAGGTCCTTGAACCCGTACTGGATGTTCTTGCCGCCGCCACGCTCGTCGCCGAACATCTCGAGGCCGCGCGCGAACCACTTGTTGATCGACTGCTGCACCAGCTCCAGATTCGCCAGCGGATCACCCTTGGCGGCGCGCTCGGCGAAGCGGCGGAGCGGAATCACGCCCGCGGCCAAGTGGAACGCCTCTTCGCGCAGCATGGGCGGCATGGAGTCGGCCATGGGCTTGTACGCGCACACCTTCTGCATGGTGAGCTGGTACTTGCCGACGCGGTCGATGAACGCCGCGAACGTGATGTTGTCCATGAACGAGTCGTAGTCGAGGTTGAACGCATCCAGGACGTGGTTGCCCGTCGTCATGGACAGGATCTCCTCGACCATCTGCGGGCCCGTGACGCCACCCGAGACGTGCGACCAGTCCTTGGAGAGCAGCAGGTGCAGCATCTGGTAGCCGTGGCGCAGCTCCTCGGCCATCACGCGCATGACCCACGCGCGGTCCTGGTCGTCGTGCGCACGGTCGATGGTGCCCGCGTGCTGCTGGATGCTGCCGAACTCGGTGCTCGCCTGCGCCTTGATGATGGCCAGCAGGTGGCGCGCCTGATCCTCGGTGAGCTGATCCGGCTCGAGCTTCTTCTTCTCGCCCTTCTGTTCGCCGATGTGGATGGTGTCGGGCGTGCCGATCTCCATCTTGGCGCACAGGCAGAACTTCTCGTCCTTGGGGAAGAACTTCTCCCAGTTGTCCATCAAGGTCTCGTAGTCCTTGAAGTGATGCCCACGCCAGTGCTCGACCGCGTCGTGGTACTTCTTCTCGAGGGTGACGTTCTCGACCTTCATCGGGGTGCTTGCTCCTCTATAGGGCTTGGCGCCAGAAGGGCCTTAGAGCCGGATCTCGAGAGCCTGGAGCGGCGCCGGCGCGAAGCCGATGGCCTTGAGGAATCCGGCCACGCCACCATCGTTCGTATCCACCAGCGTGCGCACGCTCTTGGCCCCTTCGGCCACGAAGTGCGTCTTGATCGCGTCGAACATCTTGCGGCCCAGATCCTGGCCACGATGATCGGGGTCGATGCCGAAGCGCTCGACCCAGCCGCTCGGCTCGTCGAGCCCGAACTCACCGGCGCGCAGGTCGCCGAGCATGAAGCCCACGACCTTGCCGCCGATCACCGCCACCTGCGAGGCGCCGGGGTCGCGGCGCGTGTAGTACATGACGCGCGTCTCCCAGACCTCAGGACGGTAGATGCCGGAGATCTTCTCATCGATGCGGACGATCCCCGAGATGTCGAGCTCGTCGAGTGGCCGGATGGTCACGGCCGTCGAGGTACCGGGCATGGTGCACTCCTTGGGACGCTGAGTTGAGCGCGGGACAGAACGGATGAGCGCGCGAACCGTTTGAAATTACCAGCTTTCGGGCCGCCGCGCAGGCGCACGCCGCCCCGGTGCGGGAGCATGCAGGCGGCCGGTGCCGCAGTGCATCGGGGCCGTTGGGACCACGTGGCGAGGTTCGGGGCGTGGGGAAGGGGGAGCCCCGCACCTTTACAGCCTGTGGGGCCGCTGCGCATGATGCGCTGACCCTGCACTCTCACGGGGCCTCCAGCCCCTGCCATCCGTGTCGCATCCGCCACTCTCCCCGGAGCGTCATGAGCCGCATCGAGCCGTCGTCGAGCACGCCACCGTTCCGCCTGCTGCCGCTGCTGCTCGCGGTGGCGGCGCTGGCGTCGTTGCCGTGGCTCACGACCTGGTACCAGAGCGGGGAGCTCATCGGGTCGGCGCGCGAGGTGTGGTCGTCGAGCCTGGCCTCGGCCATCGCCGTGGCGTTTGGCGTGTGGCTCATCGTGCTGCTGCGCCGCGAGCGCGCCATGGCCGCCCGCCACTTGGCCGACCTCGAGGCGCTCACGCTCACCGATCCGCTCACCGGGCTCGGGAACCGCCGCGCGCTCGAGCGCGAGCTGGCGCGCACCATGTTGCGCTCGCGCCGGCTCGATCATGCGTTGTCGCTTCTCTATATGGATGTGAACGACCTCAAGGTCGTGAACGACCGGTTCGGTCATGCGGCCGGCGATGAAACGCTGCGTGCCGCGGCGCAGTCGGTGCGCGGTTGCTCGCGCGATGGCACGGACAGTGGTTACCGTGTGGGTGGCGATGAGTTCGTGCTCATCGTGTTGGCGGAACGCGGCGGTGCCGAGATCCTGGCGCATCGCATCGACGAGACGTTCCAGGCCAAGTCGCCGCACGAGAGCCGCATGTCGTTCGGCGTGGTGGAGTGGGATGGCGCGCTGTCGGCGGGCGAACTGTTGAACGAGGCCGATCGCCGCATGTACCAGAACAAGCACATGGCGCGTGGTGCCGCCGTGCGCGAGCGCGAGACCGGGCGGAGCTAGCCGAGCCCCCAAGGGTCATCGAGTGAGGTTCGAATCTCGGACAGCCGTCGGGGTGGACCGCGCGCGTGACGGGATGTCAGGCGGCCGTCCCCGCATCGCATGACTTCGTGTCATTTCCCGTGGCGTCCACGGGCATTCCTGTCCTAATCTGCCCAGCGTCCCGGTTGCACGTCATCTCCCCGAACGGCTCTCGCCTCCCCATGCGTCGGCCCTGAGGTCCATGGATGGGTCCTCCCGTCACGCCTGAGTTGTTGGCCGCTTCTCAGCCAACCACGCCCGCGGATCCTGAACGCGCACTGGCCTCACTGCAGGCCGATGCCGCAGAGGCGGCCGCACTTCGCGTGCTGCTCTCCGCCACGGGCCCGAGCTTCTTTCGCTCGCTGCTCACGCACTTGTCGCGTGCCCTTGGAGCCGACTTCGCGTTCATCTCGGTGCCCGCCGAGGATCGCGAGGGGGTGGTGCGCTCGATCGCGGTGATCCGCGATGGCGTCGAGGCGCCCAACTTCGAGTACGAACTCAAGGGCTCGCCCTGTGAGTTCGTGTTCAAGAGCGGCAGCTCGTGTGTCTATCCGAGCGACGTCACCCGGAAGTTCCCCGACGATGCCTGCCTCAAGGCCATGAACATCGAGGGCTACGCCGGTACGGCGCTCGTGGCGAGTGATGACCGCATCATCGGGATCCTGGGCGTGCTGCGTTCGAAGCCACTCGAGGACGAGCAACGCACCCGCGAGCTGCTCGAGCTGTTCGCCGTGCGCACCAGCGCCGAACTCGAGCGCCAGCAGGCCGACGAGAAGCTGCGACGCAGCGAGATGCTGCTGCGCAGCATCCTCGACCACAGCACGTCCGCGATCTACGTGAAGGACTCGCAGGGCCGCTACCTGATCATCAACCGCGAGTTCGAGCGCATCACGGCGATCCCAGCGCCACAGGCGGTGGGTATGTCGCCGCATCAGCTCCTGCCGCCCGAGGACGCCGCCCGCATCCAGAGTCACGAGGACGAAGTCCTCGCCATGCGACGCCCGGTCCGGAAGACGGGACCCATCCAGCTGCCCACGGTGGGCGAGCGCACCTATATCGTCGACAAGGTGCCGCTGTTCGATCACGAAGGCGCGCTGTTCGGCACCTGTACCATCGCCACCGACGTCACCGAGCAGAAGCGGCTCGAAGCACAGTTGGTGCGCTCGCAGCGCCTGGAGAGCATTGGCCAGCTGGCCGGTGGCGTGGCGCACGACTTCAACAACCTGCTCACCGCCATCACCGGGTACACGTCGTTGGCGCTCGATGGGCTGCCTTCGGGTCACCCGGCTCGGCAGGAACTGGCCGAGGCGCTCAAGGCCGGTGA
>JAIOPA010000363.1 GCA_021414165.1 Candidatus Eiseniibacteriota bacterium | reverse complement strand
GCACGAGGCCGCTCAGCTCGATGGCGCCAATGGCTGGCAGCGGTTCTGGAACATCACGCTGCCCGACCTGGCGCCGGTGTTCCTGTTCATCAGCGTGACCACGGTGATCAACTACTTCCAGTTGTTCGCCGAGCCCTACGTAATGACGCAGGGCGGGCCGCTCAAGAGCACCACGAGCCTGGTGCTCCTCATGTACGAGCAGGGCTTCCGCTGGTGGCGTCTGGGCTATGCCGCCGCCCTGGCGTTCGTGCTGTTCGCGCTCATCCTGCTGGCGACCACGGTGCAGATGCGCCTACAGGCCATGCAGGCCGCCAAGGAGCGCGCATGAACCGCCGTCTGGGCACACTGCTGCTGCACGCGATCCTCATCGCCGGTGCCGCACTCACGGTGATCCCGCTGCTCTGGATGGTGTCGGCCTCGCTCATGCCGGCCGGTTCGGCCAACACCGCACCGCCGCCGCTGTTGCCGCCGCGCGTCACCTTTGAGCACTACGCCGAGCTGTTCACCAAGCTCGACCTGTCCCGCTCGTTCATGAACAGCCTCATCGTGTCCGTGGTCGGCACCCTCCTCACGCTGCTCACGAGCAGCATGGCGGGCTATGCGTTCGCCAAGCTGCGGTTCCCCGGCCGCGAGGGGCTGTTCCGCCTGCTGCTCACCGCCATGCTGGTGCCGGCGCAGGTCGGTATGTTGCCGCTGTTCCTGATGCTCAAGAGCATGGGGCTCGTGAACACGTACCTGGGCGTGCTGGTGCCGTGGTTGGCGAGCGTGTTCGGCATCTTCCTGGTGCGCCAGTACGCGCTCGCCATTCCCGATGACCTGTTGGACTCCGCACGGCTCGATGGCGCGAGCGAGTGGCGCGTGTTCCGCTCGGTGGTGCTGCCCAATCTGGCGCCGGTGCTCGCGACACTCGCCGTGTTCGTGTTCATGTCGTCGTGGAACGACTTCCTGTGGCCGCTGGTGATCATGAGCGACGAGCGCCACTACACGCTGCCGGTCGCACTCGCGAGTCTGGTGGGCGAGCACGTGCAGGACACCGAACTCATGATGGCGGGCGCGGTCGTGACCGTGCTGCCGGTGTTACTGGTGTTCATCGTGCTGCAGCGTTGGTACATCCGAGGCGTCATGGCCGGGAGCGTGAAGGGATGATCCGGGTTTGGCTCGCGTTGTTGCTGATGGCGTCTATTGCACACGCTGCACCGCCAACCGCACCTCTTGTGCTGGACACGTTCGAGTCGGCCACGGGTTGGACCGCTATCCCGGCGAGCGGCGTGGAGATGAAGCTGTCCACGGAGCCCGGGCCGCATGGCCGCGTGCTGCGCGTGGACTTCGAGTTCAAGAAAGGCGGCGGCTACGCGGTGCTGCACCGCAAGCTGGCGTTGGACCTGCCCGAGAACTACCGCTTCGAGTACCGCCTGCGCGGCGAGACCGCGCCGCAGAACCTGGAGTTCAAGCTCATCGACGAC
>JAIOPA010000406.1 GCA_021414165.1 Candidatus Eiseniibacteriota bacterium | reverse complement strand
GGTGGCCTCGAGCCGGGTGATCGCGGCGTCGATGTCGAGGATGTCGACCAGGCGCTTGTCATCGGGTGCCGCGATGTCGCAGGTCAGGGTCACCCGGATCACGCCTCCCCAACGCTTGTCCGCCATGCGCGCCCGCGCGTGGTCCACCAGCACACGCCGCATGACGCGGGCGGCGACGGCGAGGAAGTGACGCCGATCCACGTACTTGCGGCCATCCAGCGGATGCATGCGGATGTACGCCTCGTGCGCCAGCTCGGTCGGCTGGAGCGTGTGTCCCGGTCGCTCACCACGTAGGTAGTACGCGGCGATATCTCGCAGCTGATCGTACAGTTCGGGTTCCAGCTCCCCCGGAAGTACCGGGTCAGTCTGAGAATCGGACATAGGAATCAGCCCCGCGATGTGGTTCACTGCTGACCGGGTTGGAGACTATCAGTTCACTGTGACGACACCCAATGAAATCAATGGGTTGCAACACTGACAGGCCAAATCGTCAGGTGCACTAATGTCAGTTCCGGTTGCGACCGATAATCTCGCTTGTCCGTAGTAGAGGGCGTCAGGACCACGATCGGTCCTGGGTTCACCACCCCTACAGACTTGAGATTCCGGGTTCGACGAACCAGCCCATCGGGGGATGGCTGGGGAGTCGGGCCCGGGTGCCTTACGCGGTGATCGCCCCCGCGCACAGCAGTCCATGCAGGTTTTCCGGGTTCGACGAACCGGCCCATCGGGGGATGGCTGGGGAGTCGGACCCGGAAGCATGTTCCCACATCGCATGGCCCTGCTGCAGCCCAGAAAGTGGCCCACCCGGCTCCCACGCCTTTGCGGCAGGCCTCCCGGCCTCCTGCCCGCGCCTTGGGGCTTGGCTAGCCCTCGAGCAGCCGGAAGGCGTGCTGCCAGCGGTTCTGGCGAAAGCCCGGGATGCACCACAGCATGCAGAGCGGCTCGATGGCGCGTGCCGCCTCGACACTGCCCATGTCCTCGCAGCCCCAGCCGAACGTGGTCAGGATCGCGCGGGTCTCGGTCTTGGCCGCCTCGTCGTTGCCGCAGATGAACATGGTCGGCGGCCCGCCGGCCAACCGCGGGTTCACCATGACCGCGTTGCCGACGCACGAGAACGCCTTCACGAACCGTGCGGCGGGCACCTGGGCCTGCAGACGCTCCATGAGCGAGTCGTTGGGGCCGGTGAAGAAGCGCAGCACGCCATTCACCGGCGGCGCGGCCTCGATCGGGTTCGTGGCATCGAGCACCAGCTTGCCCGCCAGCGCATCGGCCCCGGCCAGCGCGAGCACGGCTGACGCCGCATCGCCCTTCACCGCCAGCACGATGAAGTCGCCGTATGCCGCGGCCTCGGCGAACGAGCCCACCGAGGCGTGCGCACCCGCCTTGCCCTGCCAGTCCGCCAGCTTGGCGGGCTCACGCGAGCCGCGCATGACCGCGAAGCCGTGCTTGAGGAATCCGTCGGCCAGCACCTGCCCCACCACACCCGAACCCAGTACGCCGACACGCTTCATGGTGCTTCCCTCCCGTGACGTGGCCACCGCGTGGGTGCCCATGGACCGTGGAACGTGGCTGCCCGGCGCATTCGATGCCGACGCCCGGGACAAGATGCACGAACGCCCCGCTGCGTGCATCGCAGCGGGGCGTTCGAGTTGCCGGAGTGTGGCTACAACAATCCGAGCACGCTGCGCTGCGCCTCGATCCACAGGCCCTGCGACTGCAGGCCGAAGTAGATCGTGAGGCCGGCCGTGATGAGCACCGCGACCACGCCCGGTACGTTCCACGACCACGCGACCGGCTCGCCCTCGGGCTCGCGCATGTACATCGCGACCGTGACGCGCAGGTAGTAGAACACCGACACGACACTGTTGAGCACGCCCACGATGACCAGCGGCCAGATGAGGCCGGCCTTCACCGCGGCATTGAACACCAGGATCTTGCCCATGAAACCGGCGGTCGGCGGGATGCCGCCCAGCGAGATCATGAACAACGTGAGCGCCAGACCCGCGAGCGGCTTCTTGAAGCCCACGCCCGCGAGGTCCGAGATCAACACCGGCTCATCGGTGCCCTTGCCCAGCATGGTCATGAGCGCGAACGCACCGAGGTTCATGAACGAGTACACGGCCAGATAGAACACCGCAGCGCCGTAGCCCTCGTTCCCGCCCGCGACGAGCGCGACCAGGATGTAGCCCGCATGCGCGATGCTCGAGTAGGCCAGCATGCGCTTGAGATTGGTCTGCAAGAGCGCGGTCACGTTGCCCACGGTCATGGTGAGCATGGCGATCACCGCCAGCAGCGGCGCCCAGTCATGCTGCATCGTGGGCAGCGCGCGCATCACGATGCGCAGCAGTGCGGCGAAGCCGGCCGCCTTGGCGCCCGCCGACATGAAGCCGGTCACGCTGGTCGGCGCACCCTGGTAGGCGTCCGGGGTCCACATGTGGAACGGGACCGCGGCGACCTTGAACAGGAAGCCGGTGAGCACGAGCAGCGAACCCACGAGCACGAGCGGATTCGTGCCGATCGGCGTGTCGCCCAGGAAGTCGCCGATACGGGCCAGGTTCGTGGTGCCCGTGCCGCCGTACAGGAGCGCGATGCCGTACAGCAGGAAGCCCGACGCGAACGCGCCGAGCAGGAAGTACTTGAGCGCGGCCTCGTTGGACTCGAGCAGGTTCCGGCGGAAGCCCACCATGACATAGAGCGCGAGCGACATGAGCTCGAGCCCCAAGAAGATCGTGATCAGGTCGTTCGAGCCGGCCATGACGATCATGCCCATGATGGAGCACAGCAGCAGCGCGTAGTACTCGGGCTGGCCCATCTTGGTGCGCTTGGCGTAGTCCCACGAGAACAACACCGCCACCACGCCGATCGCGCAGAACAGCAGGGTGAAGAACACCGTGAGGCCGTCGTGCACGAACATGCCCTCGAACAGCGAGCGCTTGTCGAATCGCACGTTCCAGATGGCGTAGGCCGACACCCCGAGCGTGGCCAGTGCGACCAGCGCCCCGCGATTGCCATTCGGGCGGGGTGGGATGAACTCCATGAGCAGCAGGACGAGCGTGCCCACGGTGAGCGCGAGGATCGCACCCAGGGCCCACCAGTCCACCGGCAGGAAGTTCGGCTGCGGGACGATGTTCATCGGCGGGCCTCCCCTTCGGGCGTGGCAACGGCCGTCGGCGAGACCACGAGACCGGCCGGCGGGGCAACGCCCGCGGCGGTGGCACTGGCCACGGCGCGCTCCTTCACGAGCGCGAGGACGCGGTCGAGCGACGGCTGCATACGATCGAGGAACGGCTGCGGCGCCACGCCCATCCAGAAGATGAGCACCAGCAGCGGCGCGAACACCAACCGCTCGCGGATGGTGAGATCGCCCAGACGGCGGTTCTCCTCGTGCGTCACGGGGCCGAACACCACGCGCTGGAACATCCACAGCATGTAGCAGGCCGACAGGATCACGCCGGTCGAGGCCACGGCCGCCCAGGCGACCGAGGTCTTGAACGCGCCCAGCAGCACCAGGAACTCACCGATGAAGCCGTTCGTGCCCGGCAGGCCAATGCTCGACAGCGTCACGATGAGGAAGATGACCGAGAACACCGGGATGATCTTCCACAGGCCGCCGAAGTCGGCGATCGCGCGCGTGTGGCGGCGCTCGTAGATGACACCGACCAGCAAGAACAACGCGCCGGTCGAGACGCCGTGATTGAGCATGGTCATGGTGGAGCCCGCCAGACCCTGCGAGTTGAGCGCCATGAGCCCCAGCATGCAGAAGCCCATGTGGCTCACCGAGGAGTAGGCGACGAGCTTCTTGAGGTCCGGCTGCACCATGGCCACGAGCGCGCCGTACACGATGCCGATGATCGCGATCCACGCGATCCACGGCGCGCACACGATGAGCGCGTTCGGGAACATGGGCATGGCGAAGCGCAGGAAGCCGTAGGTACCCATCTTGAGCAACACGGCCGCCAGGATGACCGAACCCGTGGTGGGCGCCTCGACGTGCGCGTCGGGCAGCCACGTGTGCACCGGGAACATGGGCACCTTGATCGCGAACGCGATGGCGAACGCGAGGAACAACCAGAGCTGCTTGTCGGGCGAGATCGCCAGCGCGTAGTAGGTCGCCAGATCGAACGACGGCACGCCGTTCGTGGCCTTCTGCAACTGCCAGAGCCACAGGATCGCGACCAGCATGAGCACGCTACCGGCCATGGTGTAGAGGAAGAACTTGACCGCGGCATAGATGCGGCGCTGGCCACCCCACACACCGATGAGCAGGTACATCGGGATCAGCATGGCTTCCCAGAACACGTAGAACAGCAGCAGGTCGAGACAGAAGAACGTGCCCAGCATGCCGGCCTGCAGCGCCAGCACCAGCGCGTAGAACTCCTTCGAGCGCTTCTCGACCGCCGTCCACGAACCCAGGATGGCGATGAGCGTCATGAACGTGGTGAGCAGCGCCAGCAGCCCGCTCACACCGTCGACACCGATGTGATACCGCGCCCCGATGACCGGGATCCACGGCAGCGACTCCTCGAACTGGAAGCCGGGCGCACCGGGGATGACCCGCCACCAGAGCGGCAACGAGACGGCGAACTCGATGGCGGCGGCCAACGTGGCCCACAGGCGCACCGAGCGCTCGGCGCTCTTCGGGAGCAGTGCCAGGAGCACCGCAGCGACGAGCGGGAAGAAGACGAGGAACGACAACCAGGGAATCGAAGCCACCGTCACCTCAGGAAGTGGAGGAACAGCGCGATCACGCCGAGCGTGATGAACAGCGCATAGGTCCCGACAAAGCCGGTCTGGAACAACTTCAGGATCGCGGAGCCGCCCTCGAGCGTGTAGCCGACGCCATTCACCAGGCCATCGACCACCTTGGCGTCCCAGAAGCGCCACAGCCACCCCGAGACGCCGACCAGCGGCCGCACGATCGTGGCGTGGTACAGCTCATCGACCCAGTACTTGTTCTCGAGCAGGCGGTGCATGCCCGAGAAGCTCGCCCGCAGCGAGGTCGCCATGGCCGGGCTCCACAGGTACGCGCGGAACGCCATGAACATGCCCAGCAGGCCGACCCCGACCGAACCGGCCATGAGCGCCCACTCCGTGGCGTGCGACATCTCGTGGTGCGCGTGCGCAGCGCCCTCACCCGCCTCCAGCACCGGCGCGAGCCAGCGCGCGAGCATGTGGCCACCCTCCTGCATCGGCATGCCGATGTAGCCGCCGACGACCGACAGCACGGCCAGCACGGCGAGCGGGAGGATCATGGACGGCGGCGACTCGTGCAGATGGTGCTCGGCCTCGTGCGACAAGCGCGACGGGCCCTGGAACGTGAGGATGTAGAGCCGCGTCATGTAGAACGCCGTGAGACCGGCGCCGATCATGCCGGCGAGCCAGATGAGCTTGTGACCGCTCCCCCACGCCGAGGCGAGGATCTCGTCCTTGGAGAAGAAGCCCGACAGGCCCGGGATACCGGCGATGGCCAGCGTGGCCACGAGCATGGTGGCGTGCGTCCAGGGCAGCTTCTTGGCGAGGCCGCCCATCTTGCGCATGTCCTGCTCGTCGCTCATGGCGTGGATCACGGAGCCGGCGCCCATGAACAAGAGCGCCTTGAAGAAGGCGTGCGTCATGACGTGGAAGATGCC
>JAIOPA010000405.1 GCA_021414165.1 Candidatus Eiseniibacteriota bacterium | reverse complement strand
CAGGGCTACAAGAACCTGGTCGAGCTGCTCGACCTGGCCGAGGCCGAGAGCGACGACGGCATGTTGAACGACATCCTGTCGGAGCTGGGCACGCTCGAGAAGCAGGTGGACGCACTCGAGACGCGCAGCCTGTTGAACGGTGAACACGACCGCATGGGCGCGATCGTGATCATCCATCCGGGCGCCGGTGGCACCGAGTCGCAGGACTGGGCCGAGATGCTCATGCGCATGTACCAGCGTTGGGCCGAGCGCCGCGGCTACAAGTGCCAGCTGCTCGACTACCAGGCCGGCGACGAAGCGGGCATCAAGGACGCCACGCTCGAGATCGACAGTGAGTTCGCGTATGGCTACCTGCGCGCCGAGTCGGGCGTGCATCGCCTGGTGCGCATCTCACCCTACGATGCGAATGCGCGCCGCCACACGTCGTTCTCGTCGATCAGCGTGCTGCCGATCCTCGACAACACGATCAAGGTCGAGATCGGCCCCGACGACCTGCGCATCGACACCATGCGCGCCGGTGGTGCAGGCGGCCAGCACGTGAACAAGACCGAGTCGGCCGTGCGCATCACGCACTTGCCCACAGGCCTCGTGGTGCAGTCGCAGGCCGAGCGCAGCCAGCACCGCAACAAGGACGCGGCCATGAAGATCCTCATGTCGCGCCTGTACATGCTCAAGGAAGCCGAGGCGCGCGCCAAGACCGAGGCGCTGGCGGGTACCAAGAAGGACATCGACTTCGGCAGCCAGATCCGCTCGTACGTGCTGCAGCCGTACACCATGGCCAACGACCATCGCACCGAGACCAAGATCACCGACGTGCACGGCGTCCTCGATGGTGACATCGACGCGTTCATCGACGCCTTCTTGAAGACCCAGCAGCCGAAGAAGGAGCCCGCATGATCCCCGGCCACATCTTCCGCGAGTACGACATCCGCGGCCTGCACGAGACCGAACTCACGAACGAGACCGCCGAGGCCGTGGGCCACGCGTTCGCGACCCGCATCCGCGCCGAGGGTGGCACGCGCGTGGCGCTGGGCCAGGACGTGCGGCCGTCGTCCGAGCGTCTGGCCCGAGCGGCGGAGCAGGGCATGATGCGCGCCGGCTTGATCGTGCAGCGTGTCGGCGTGGTGCCCACGCCCGCGCTCTACTACGCGGTCGCCTCGCGTGGGCTCGATGGCGGCATGCAGATCACCGGCAGCCACAACCCGCCCGAGTTCAACGGCTTCAAGATGGCCAAGAAGAAGCTGCCGCTCTATGGCGCCGAGATCCTGGAGATGCGCCGCGCCATCCAGACCAAGGAACTGTTCACGACCGGTGGCGGTTCGTGGACCGATGCGCCGATCCTGGACGAGTACCGCAAGATGCTCATCGAGCGGTGCACGAGCAGCAAGGGCCTCAAGGTCGTCATGGACTGCGGCAATGGTTGCGCCGGCACGGTGGTGCCGCAGGTGTTCGAGAAGATGGGCCACACCGTGATCCCGCTGTTCGCCGAGCTCGACGGTTCGTTCCCGAACCATCTGCCGGATCCCACGGTGCCCGCGCTCGTGGTGGACCTGCAGAAGAAGGTCAAGGAAACGGGCGCCGATCTGGGCATCGGGTTCGATGGTGACGCCGATCGCATCGGCGCGGTGACCGGTTCGGGCCGCATCGTGTGGGGCGATCAGCTGCTCGCGCTGTTCGCGCGCGATGTGCTCACGCGCGTGCCGGGCTCCACGATCATCTTCGACGTCAAGTGCTCGCAGGCGCTGTCCGAGGACATCGTGGCGCACGGTGGCGTGCCCATGATGTGGAAGACGGGCCACTCGCTCATCAAGAAGCAGCTCGCCGAGACCGGCGCGCCGGTGGCGGGTGAGATGAGCGGTCACATGTTCTTCAGCGAGGGCTTCTTCGGCTTCGACGATGCGTTGTTCGCGGCGGGCCGTTTGCTGCGCTACGTGGCGTCCACGGGCCAGACGCTCGATCAGCTGGTCGAGAGCATGCCGCAGTACTTCGCCACGCCCGAGACGCGCTTGGCCTGCCCCGAGGAGCGCAAGTTCCAGGTGCCCGAGATGCTCAAGGCGCAGTTCGCGGCCCAGTACAAGGTCATCGACATCGACGGCATCCGCGTCGAGTTCGGCGATGGCTGGGGCCTGGTGCGCGCGTCCAACACGCAGCCCGTGCTCGTGGTGCGCTTCGAGGCGCGCACGCCGGAGCGGTTGGCCGAGATCCAGGGCACGATGATGGCGGCGCTGAAGGCCGTGGGTGTCGAGGATTCCCCGGTCGCTCACTAACGCGTCCGGGCTGGAACGCGCGCGGCCCTTGCCGCGCGCGTTCCATGCTCGAGGGCCTCGCGTGCTCGCGCGCGCGCTGCTCGGTTGCGTGCTGGTGCACGACGACCCCGAGGCCGGCCGGCTCGCCGGCATGATCGTGGAGACCGAGGCCTACGGCGGGCATGACGATCCCGCGAGTCACGCGTTCCGCGGCCGCACCCCGCGCAACGCGGTCATGTTCGGCCCGCCCGGCCACGCGTATGTGTACTTCACGTATGGCATGCACCACTGCTTCAACGTGGTATGCGCCCGCGAAGGGCAGGCGAGTGCCGTGCTCGTGCGTGCGTTGGTGTCGCTCGCCGGACACGCCACGTTCGCCGAGCGCCGCGGTACCGCGGACTCGCGCCG
>JAIOPA010000435.1 GCA_021414165.1 Candidatus Eiseniibacteriota bacterium | reverse complement strand
CAGAAAGGATCGGCGGCACCAGATTCGCCGTGCCGCGTGCGGCCGCATCGAGCTTGAGCAACGCAGCGTCGCACGCGTTGCCGTCGCGGCTCGCGCGCCACTCGCGCAGGAACTCGGCGCGCTGGCGCTCGACCGCGGGGTCGATGCTGAACGGGGGCGCGGGAATGGGCGCGTTGTCGCCGAACTTGTTCACGCCCACCACCACGCGGTCGCCACTCTCGACGTCGCGCTGCCACAGGTACGCGGCCTCGTGGATCTGGTCCTGCACCCAACCATCGGCGATGGCCTGCAGCATGCCGCCACGCGCGTCGATCTCGCCGATCAGTGCACGTGCGCGCGCCTCGAGGTCGGCGGTCATGGCTTCGACCCAGTACGAGCCGGCCAGCGGGTCCACGGCATCGGTCGCACCGCTCTCGTGCGCGAGGATCTGCTGCGTGCGGAGTGCCAACAGCGCGCTCTCCTTGCTCGGCAGGCCCAGCGCCTCGTCGTAGCTGTTCGTGTGCAGCGACTGCGTGCCGCCCAGCACGGCCGACAGACCTTGAATGGCCACGCGCACCACGTTGTTCAGCGGCTGCTGTGCCGTGAGCATGCTGCCGGCGGTCTGGGTGTGAAAGCGCAGCTTGCGCGCCTCGAGGTCGGTGATGTCGAACCGCTCCACCAACAGGTCCGACCACAGCTTGCGCGCGGCGCGGAACTTGGCGGCTTCCTCGAACAGATGGTTGTGCGCGTTGAAGAAGAACGAGATGCGGCGCGCGATCTTGACCAGGTCGAGCCCGCGCTCGCGCGCAGCCTCGAGGTAGGTAAGGCCATCGGCCAGCGTGAACGCCAGCTCCTGCACGGCCGTGCTGCCGGCCTCGCGCATGTGGTAACCGCTCACCGAGATGCTGTTCCACTGCGGCACATGCTGCGCGGTGAACTCGAACACGTCGGTGATGAGCCGTAGCGACGGCTGCGGCGGATAGATGTACGTGCCGCGCGCGATGTATTCCTTGAGCACGTCGTTCTGCACCGTGCCGCCCAGCTTGGCGCGATCGGTGCCGCGCGCATCCGCCACGGCCACGTAGAACGCCAGCAACAGCGGCGCGGTGGCGTTGATGGTCATGCTGGTGGTCACGCGGTCCAGCGGCAGCTCGTCGAGCAGTTGCTCCATGTCGGCCAGGCACGAGATCGCCACGCCGACGCGGCCCACCTCGCCGTTCGCCAGCGCATGATCGCTGTCGTAGCCCATCTGCGTGGGCAGATCGAACGCCACCGACAGGCCGGTCTGGCCCTGCGCCAACAGGTAGCGGAACCGCTCGTTGGTCTGCTGCGCCGACCCGAACCCCGCGTACTGTCGCATCGTCCAGAACCGCGAGCGGTACATGGTCGGGTGGATGCCGCGCGTGTACGGCGCCTCGCCCGCGGGCGGAGTACGCCGCGAAAGATCGCGCGGCAGATCGGCGGGGAAGTACGACGCATTCACCGGGATGTCCGAGGGCGTGAGCCGCACGGGCACGT
>JAIOPA010000350.1 GCA_021414165.1 Candidatus Eiseniibacteriota bacterium | reverse complement strand
GCGCGTGCGGCCGAAGTCACCGGCCGAGCGGCGCACCTCGGGCAGCACGCTCGCGGGCACGCCGAAGGTCTTCAAGAGCGACGGCTCCCAGCGCATGGAGCGCAGGCCGTACAGCATGGTGCGCGACGCGTTGGTGGGATCGGTGGCATGCACCGCACCACCGGTGAGCTTGTACACGAGCCAACTGTCGACCGTGCCGAACGCCAGATGACCGCGCGTGGCCAGCGTGCGAAGCGACCGCTCGTGCGCGAAGCGCCACTCCAGCTTGCTGGCCGAGAAGTACGGATCGCACACGAGCCCGGTGAGCCGGCGGATCGCAGCCTCTTTGCCCTTGCGGCGCAGTTCATCGCAGCGCGCCGACGTGCGGCGGTCCTGCCACACGATGGCGTTGCCCAGCGGCTTGCCCGTGCGCTTGTCCCACAGCACGACCGTCTCGCGCTGGTTCGTGACGCCGATCGCGGCGACCTGAGCGCCCTGGATGCGTGCGGCAGCCAGCGCGTGCTTCAAGGCCGTGAGCACGCTGTCCCAGATCTCATCGGGGTCGTGCTCGACCCAGCCCGGCTTGGGGAAGTGCTGCGGCAGTTCGGCGTAGCCGCGGCCACACACACGGCCACGCGCATCGAGCACCAGCGCGGTGGAACCCGTGGTGCCCTGATCGAGTGCAACGATGAACGGGCCCTTCGTCGTGGTCGAACCGGCCATGCGTGACTCCCGGTGGTGCCGCGCGGGCGCGGCAGGTTCAGCGTGTGGCGAGTGCGCGATCGAGCATCATGAGCTCGTCGCGCAGTGCGTTCTCGAAGCGGTCGATCTCGTCCTTCTCGCGCGAGGCGTCCCAACCCAGCGCACGCGCCAGCACCGGCGTCATGGCGCGTGCCGCCGACAGCCCGCGGTCGTTCGCCAGCCAGCGCGTGCTGCGGCGGCGCACCAGGTCGTCGAGCGAGCGTGCCCATTCGTGTTGAATGGCGTGCTCGGCAAACGCCTCGTCGCTCGCGGAGTCCGGCAGCGAGAGCGGCAGCGGATCACTGTAGTCGTCGTGCGGAATGACCTCGCGCTTCAGGAGCGCGGCGGCACGCACCACCAGGTCCTCGGCCATACGGCGGAACGTGGTGTACTTGCCACCCACGATGGTGAGCAGCGCGCCATCGATGGCGATGCGATGCTCGCGCGAGGCTTCGCCCACGCCTTCCTCGGCGGCGGCCAGCGGGCGCACGCCCGCGTACACGGCAATGGGGTGCACGCGCGCGGCGGCCGGCACCAGCCGGGCCACCTCGCTCGCCAGATAGCGGATCTCGTCGGCATGTGGGCGGCGGTCGGCATCGCTCGGCGGCGACTGCACCTCGACCTCGGTGGTGCCCACCAGCGAGCGGCCCGCGAACGGCACTACGAAGAGCACACGGCCATCGGCCGCCAGCGTGACCAACCCGTGGCCCTGCGTGAGCGCGGGATACACGAGGTGCGTGCCGCGCGAGGGCTTGAGCATGCGCGGCGGATCCGGCGCGCCGGGCTGTAGCATGCCGAGCACGGTGGCGCGCGTGCGATCGGACCACGCGCCGGTGGCGTTCACGATGAGCCGCGTCTCGAGTGACGTGACCTCGCCACTGCCGCGCTCGCGCAGCTCCACGTGAATGGTGCCGCGGCTCGCATCGGGGCGCGCGGCCACGAGTTCGGTGCGCGTGAGGATGCGCGCGCCCGCAGCCTGCGCGTCGCGTGCCACGGCGATGTTGAGCCGCGCATCGTCCATGACCACGTCGGAGTACACGCCCGCGCCGCGTAGGCCTTCGCGCTCGAGCCCCGGCTCCAGCGCCAGCGCTTGGCGCGCATCGGCCATGACGTACGGGCTTGGTGCTGCGCGGCCCGCGAGCAGGTCGTACAGCGCGAGTGCCGCGCGCAGCCGCAGCGGGCCCACGCGATCACCCTTGCGTAACGGCACCAGGAAGCGGGTGGGGCGGGCGAGCGACGGAGCCAGGCGCGACACGGTCATGCGCTCGCTCAGCGCCTCGCGCACCAGCGAGAAGCGGCCATGCTCGAGGTAGCGGAGCCCCCCGTGCAGCATGTGGCTCGTGGCCGTGCTGGCGCCGTGGCCGATGTCGTCGCGCTCGGCCAGCACCACGGGCCAGCCCGAACGCGCGGCGAGCCGCGCGATGGCCAGTCCGGTCACACCACCGCCCAGCACGAGCAGATCGTTCACGCTCGTGCTCACTGCGCGCTACTCACCAGACTGCCGGGGATCACCATGCTCCTGCACCTCCATGTGCTTGAAGCGCGACCTGCTTGAAGCGCGACAGTCTACCGCTTGGGGCCGGCCTTCGTGGTGTCGGCCCCGACCTGACCCGGCAGGCGTTCGCGCGGGTGGTCGTACTGGTTCAGCTTCCAGTCGGGCTCGAAGAACATATCGGGCCGCACGAGCTTGCGCGCGGTGATCGTCTTGCGCACTGCGAGCGGGGCGTACTTGCCCAGGAGCGGCATGAGTCCCGGCAGATCGTTGCCGCCCAGGTCCGCGCGCTCCTCGAACAGCCGGTTGCTGGCGGTGAGCTGCTGGGTGGCGGGGTCATGGCGGAGCCACGTGGGCAGCGCCAACGCGAGACGCGCGGCGCGATCGAGCTGTGCGTCGAGCGAGTCCGCGCGATACACCCAAGGCAGGATGGGACCCGAGCACATGGAGCCGTGCACGAGCGCGAACATGATCCGCGGGTCGCCGCTGTGCTCGCGCGGCGTGAAGCCATCGGCCATGGGCTGCGACGCCGTGTCGCCATAGACGAAGCGCCGCTGGAACCCGGTGATCGAGTAGTCCTCGCCGTTGATCCGGGCGACTTTTGCTGCAAAGAACATGCCCTCTTCGTTGTTGATCTGCTTGGGCGAGTCGTAGCGCATGAACTTGCGTCCCGGCACCAGCAGCCGCGCGGTGATCCGTTCGATCACCAGGAAGTTGTAGGCGTTGATCGCCCATGCGGTGCGTTCGGCCGGCGACAGCGTGGCCGGGTCGAGCGACAGCAGCTGCGTGTGCAGCGTCTCCAGGCCCTCGGCGCGCTTGGTCTGCCAGATGCGCTCGTCGATGAACAGCTGCTCGTAGTCGAAACGTGTCTCCAAGGGCTTGCCCTTGGCGTTGATGACGCGCGTGTACTTCTTGAGCAGCGCGGAATAGCCGGAATAGTCGGGGTCGGCGGCGCGAACGGGCGCGGGGGCCAGAACGCCCACCAGAGCAAGCGCGGCAAGCACGGACAAACGAATCAGCAGCGAGGTGATCGGGAGTCGGAGCATGGTGGTCGCGGGGTTCTCGGGGCCTGTGAACACACGGGGAAGGCCCATCATGGTAAGCGGCCCGGGGTGCTGGGGTCTATAGAGTTGCGCGGCCATTGGCCGCGCCGAGTGCCGCAGACCTGCAGCGGCCCGCACATTTGGCTTAGGCCTGACGGGCAGGTACGTTGCACGGCGTCTGCGCCGCCGCGTCCCTGCCTTCCTGCGGCCGTGCGCCCCCCGTTCAACCCAGCAACCCAGCCCCCGGAGTGCTCCCATGCGTTACCGCCCGCTCGGCCACAGTGGCCTCATGGTGTCTGAACTCTCGCTTGGCTCGTGGACCACGCTGGGCGGCTCGATCGGTGTGGACGGGAGCGCGCCCATCGTGCGCCGCGCGTTCGACCTGGGCGTGAATCTGTTCGACACCGCCGACGTGTACGTGAAGGGTGGCGCCGAGGAAGCGCTGGGCGCGGCGATCCGCGACCTGCCGCGTGGCGAGATCGTGGTGGCCACCAAGTGCATGGGCCGCGTGGGCGAGGGGCCGCTCATGCGAGGCCTTTCGCGCAAGCACATGTTCGATGCGCTCGATGCGAGCTTGAAGCGGTTGAAGCTCGACTACGTGGACCTGTACCAGTTCCACGCGCCCGACGACGACACGCCCATTGAAGAGTCGCTGCGCGCCATGGAGGATCTGGTGCGCTCGGGCCGCGTGCGCTACGTGGGCTTCTCGAACTTCGATCACCAGCCTTCGCTGGCGGCCAAGGCGGTGGCGCTGCAGCAGCGTCATGAGTACCTGCCTTTCGTCTCATCGCAGCCGCGCTACAACCTGCTCGACCGTCACGTGGAGCAGGGGCACACGGCGTTCTGCAAGAAGAGCTGCATCGGGCTCATCGTGTACTCGCCGCTCGCGCAGGGCGTGCTCACCAACAAGTACGCCGGCGGCGCGCGCCCCGAGGGCAGCCGCGCGACGGGCACGTTCGCGCACTTCCTGGAGTCGCAGAAGGCGCTCACGCCCGAGCACGTGGCCGCTGCCGAGCGTCTGGGTGTGTGGTGCGCCGAGCGCGGGCTCGCGCCCGCATCGGTCGCGCTGGCCTGGGTGCTGCAGAACCCGCAGGTCTCGAGCGCGATCATCGGTGCGTCTCGCGTGGAGCAGCTGGACGAGAACGTGAAGGCGCTCGACGTGAAGCTGTCTCCCGCCGAGTGGCGCGAGGTATCCGCGCTCACGCAGACCGAGAAGCCCAAGGCCGCGAAGTCGGCACCCAAGGCTGCGGCGAAGAAGAAGGCGACGAGCAAGAAGCGCTAGTCATCGCGACTGCGAGTGAGATGGCACATTCACTCGCCCCGGGGCGATTGGACGCTTTTAGCCCTTCGGCGGGGCCTCAGCCGGCGGCGCGTTGAGGTCGCAGCGCATGTTGTAGAGCCCATGCCCGGCCTTCTCGTAGCGCCGCTGGATGGTGAGCCCGTGCGACAGGTACAGCTTCACCGCATGAGGGTTGTCGGCGTGCTCGTTGAGTTCGTACGTCGCGATGCCCTGTGCCTTGAACGCGTCGTGTGCCGCGCGCATGAGCAACGCCCCCACACCCTTGCCGCGCGCAGCCGCGCTCACGCCCAGGTACACCAACTCGGGCACACGCGACACGGTGGCCGTGCCGCTCGTGAACTTGTTGATCACGGCCTTGGCAAGACCCATCGGGTTCGCACCGAACACGAACGCCACGATGTCGCCCATGCCCGATAACAGCGCGCGCGGGAACAACTCCGCGATGTCCGGGGTGATCATGACGAACCCCAGCACCTGCCCGTTCTCCTCGGCCACGCACACCGTGGCCGCGCCACGCGCGATGGCCTGCGCGTAGAAGCGTCGCACGATGCCGGCGCCCAGGGGCGTGAAGTCGCTCACGTCGCCGGGCAGCGTCTCCATGTGCAGTCGCGCGATGGCGTTGGCGTCGGCAGGTGTGGCGGTACGGGTGGTGGGCAAGGCCAGTCTCCGGGGCAGGTGGCGTAAGTCGCGCGCCACATTACACCAGTTATCTGCTACATCTCACGGGCATGACGACCCCGGCTGCTGTTCCCGATAAGGCCCGCGCCCGCGCA
>JAIOPA010000347.1 GCA_021414165.1 Candidatus Eiseniibacteriota bacterium | reverse complement strand
CGTGCAGCAGCGTGGTGCCCTCGGGCAGCGCGCGCAGGCCATCCTGACGCGGCCCCTGCACGAGTGCGGAGATCAAAGCGGAAACGCGGTCGTGCAGGCTGGCGCGCTCGGGCATCTCGCGCGGCTCGATCACCAGACTCTCGGCGTCGGCGCTCGCGAACCACAGCGGCACGGCACGCATGCCGGCGCTGGTCGAGTCGGCACCCGTCAGAGGCGGCGGCAACTCATCGGGGTGCCGCTCGAGCCACGTGCGCACACCGAGCGCCATGGCGATGAGCAACGCACCCACCAGGATGATGAGCCGCTTGTGCGTGCGGACTACTCGTTCCGCTGCCACGCGAGCACTCCTTCGGCAATGGCCACTGCGAGCGGGCGCAGACCGCCGGATGCGAGCAAGCGCGCACGCTCGTCGGGGTTCGACAGGGTGCCGCACTCCAACAGGATGCCGGGCGACTGCACGCCGACCAATGCGAGCGGCAGTCGCTCGCGCACGCTGGTGGGTCCGAAGCCGCGGCGCTCGAGCATGCCGGTCACACTCTCGGCGAGCCCACGGCTCTCGACCGCGCGATCCAACGCCACGTCGCGCCACGGGGTAAGGCTCACGAGCCCGCCACCGGCGCTCGTGGTGCTCGAGTTGGCCACCGCCACCGCCGGCGGGC
The DNA here is from genome assembly GCA_021414165.1 of Candidatus Eiseniibacteriota bacterium. Classification (GTDB taxonomy): domain Bacteria; phylum Eisenbacteria; class RBG-16-71-46; order RBG-16-71-46; family RBG-16-71-46; genus JAIOPA01. Next base: position 495 of record JAIOPA010000347.1, on the reverse strand, counting down.
ACCACGCCAGCGTTCCGCGCGCGCGCGGATCGGGCAGCGTCTCGAAGTGCAGCGACAGCACGGCATCGGCGCGTGCGCGATTGGCGATCTCGGCGCGCGCAACGGGCGACACGTCGCGATCGTCGGTGCGCGTGAGCACGCTGCGCACCTGCGCGCGGCGCTGCAGTTCCTCGGCCACCATGCGGGCCAGCTCGAGCGTGAGCGCCTTCTCGTCGGCGCCGTCCACACGCACACCCACATCGCCGCCACCGTGGCCCGGATCGAGCACGATGGTGCGCAGCGTGCGCGGCCCCGGCGCGCCTTCGGCGGCGAACGCCTCGAAGCCTGCCGCATCGCGCGAGAACACCAGCCGCACACGGCCCGCAGCCGGGTCGCGCTCCAAGCGCCAGCCGGCAACAGCCGGGTCGAGCGCCAGCTCAAAGGTGACGCCACCGGCCGAGGGCGCGATCTGCAGGTCGCGCACCAGCCCCACATCGGGCAACGAATCGGGCAGCG
>JAIOPA010000346.1 GCA_021414165.1 Candidatus Eiseniibacteriota bacterium | reverse complement strand
CGCGCGGCGGCGAGTGCAGAACGTGGATGGTCTGCGCAGGCGGCGAGGCCTCGGCCAGCGCAGCCAACCCGTCGGCCAACGTGGGCGAGCGGCGCTCGGGATCGAAGCGGAACTCGCGCACGCCGTCGGGCCCTGACAACGAACCGTGCAGCCGCGCGGGCGATTCGTCGCCGCCGTCTTCCCAGCGCTCCCAGTCCTTCATGGCGAACGGTGTGATGGGCACCCACGACATGCCGGCGACCGCGTGGCCCTGGAGCTGCACCGCACGGCCATGCAACGAATGCCACAGCTTGCCGTGATGGCGCTCGAGCACATCGTGATTGGCGGCCCAGTCGTCGTTGCCGAACAGCAGCGCCAGCTCCACCCCGGGAACCGCCTCGCGCAGCCGGCGGGCGAACTCGACCAGGAAGCCCTCCAGGAACACGCGCTGGTGCTGCACCCCCGGCGCCCCGTGCGCATGAGGACCCAGATCGCCGCCCAGCACCACCACGGCCGGACGCTCGGCGGCCGCGAACGTCACGACCTGCTCGTAGAGCGCGCCCTGCCCATGCAGGTCGGATGTGAAGAACCACTGGGACACCGCTGCCTCCGGGTTCGAGTCAGGCGCAACCTACCGAAGGCTTTGCACAGGCTCAACCGTTGGCAGCCTCGCACACCGCGTTCGCGCTTGCATCAAAGGGGGCCGCTCCGGATACTTTTCCCCCTGCGGAAACGCTGCCCCGCCCGGGCCCCCATCCCGGCTACGACCCCGAACCCTCGGATCCGACATGCGCCCGATGTCCCGCTCGATGTCACTCGCCGCCCTCTGTCTGGCGTTGTTCGCCGCCGCGTTCCTCACGCCTGCTGCCTCGGCCGCCCCCGCGCGCGCCGGCAAGGCGCTGTTGCCGAACGGCGACTTCGAGCGCGGCCTGAGCACGCACCCCTGGATGCCCAGCTCGTGGGACACGTCCATGGCCGATCTGCCCACGGTGTTCTTCGGGCGTGACTCATTCCTGGTGCACAGCGGCAAGTGGGCCGTGAACGTGGCCAACATGAGCGCGGCGTTCCCCATGGCACACAACTGGAGCCAGACGATCCTGGTGACGCCCGACATGTGGGGCAAGACGGCCGTGTTCAAGGCGTGGACGCGCAGCAACGGCCTCGAGGGCCGCGCGTACCTGGTGGTGCAGGCCTACAGCGACACCGCCACCAAGATGGGCCGCATCTGGGGCGTCGACCACGACGAGGCGCTGCGCCGGTTGAACATCCACAAGATCGACGATCCGCTGCTCGACCTGGGCTGGAAGCGCACCACGTTCGATGACCCGCTCACCGAGTGGGTCGAGCGCGAGGCCCGCACGGTGGTGCCTCCGGGCACGAACGTGCTGTTCGTGCGCTGCGGCCTGCTGGGCACGGGCCAGGTGTTGTTCGACGATGCCTCGCTCACGCTCGAGAACACGCCCGCCAGCCCCAAGCCGGCCAAGGGCGAGAACCTGTTCCTCGAGCCCGGCTTCGAGAATCGTGCGCTCGCGTGGGACATCGCCATTCCGCCGTACGAGGGCGCCAAGGTCGAGACCGACAGCACGGTGGCGCGCTCGGGCCGTTCGAGCCTGCTGATCCGCGACTTCTTCGACGGACTGGTGGAAACGCGCATCGGCGCCGGCCAGCCGTTCAACGGCCGCGCACTGCGTGGCCAGCGCGTGCGGCTGTCGGGGTACTTCAAGGGCGACTCGCTGCAGGGCTCGTGCTTCGTGAAGGTGTACTCGCACGGCATGCGCACGCACGTCACACAGTCGCCGGGTGCCGAGCTGTTGTCGGGCACGTGGGACTGGAAGGAACTGGCGATCGAGTTCGATATCCCCGAGGACTCCGAGCTTGTGTGGGCGAACCTCATTGCACTCGCGCCCGCGTCGGGACGACTGTGGATCGATGATGCGCGCTTCGAGGTGGTGGGAACGTCCAAGACCGTCGCGCCCGCAGCCGCGCCCATGAAGGCCGGCAAGAAGTAGCCCGTTCGCGCTGCACCCCTCAAGACCCGTTCGTCCGCGTGTCACCAACGGACGAACGGGTCTTGACGCTTCTGGCAACCGGACACAGACTGCGTGCAAGCAGCTGGGCAGGAGTGCCTCCTTGGCAGGGAGCCTCCCACCCGATCCGGGGCACCGTCTCGCTGCACGGGGCCCGTCCTGGACGCCAGAGCGCGCTATTCACGAGCGAGGTGAGTCGCGTGAGGCAAGCAGGCCGCGCGGATGGGAGCTGCGGGACGCCCGGTATCACCAGCCCTGGGTGAGACCCTCCCGAGCGTCAGTAGGGGCCCCCCCTCTACTTGCATCACGCGCACTCCCCCGTGCGCACGCGATTTCGCACTTGGCTACGCCACTCCGGACCGGCATCATCGCGCGCTATCCACCGGCGCTGTGCGCCCTTGCCCCGTGACTCCGGAGTCCGCCATGGCCGCGTCCCACGCGCAGGAGAAGCACCCGAAGGGCCTGTACGTCCTGTTCGCCACCGAGATGTGGGAGCGCTTCAGCTTCTACTCCATGCTGGCCATGTTCACGCTGTACCTGCGTGACACCACCGGACAGGGCTTCGGCTGGACGAGCGATCGCGCCACGGGCCTGTACGCCAACTACCTCATGTGCGTGTACGCGAGCCCGCTCATCGGCGGCTGGATCGCCGACCGGGGCCTGGGCTATCGCCGCTCGGTCATGATCGGTGGCGTGTTCTTCATGATCGGCCACCTGCTGCTGTCGTTCCAATCCATCAACATCGTGTATGCCGCACTCGCCTGTCTCGTGGTGGGCAACGGCTTCTTCAAGCCCAACGTGTCCGCCATGGTCGGCAACCTGTACCCCGAAGGCAGCCGCCTCAAGGACCGCGCGTACAACATCTTCTACATGGGCATCAACATCGGTGCGTTCCTGGCGCCCATTGCCGCCGAGTTCGTGAAGTCGCGCTGGGGCTTCCACCCGGCATTCGCCATGGCCGCCGTGGGCATGCTCATCTCGGTCACGATCCTGTGGCGCTTCAAGTCGCACGTCATGAGCGTCGACACGCGCGTGCAGGCCGCCGCCAGCGCACCGCAGCCCATCGACTCCGTGCCCACGTGGCAGCGCATCTCGGCGCTCATCGTGATCTACCTCATCGTGATCGTGTTCTGGATGGTGTTCCACCAGAACGGCTCCACGCTCACGTACTGGGCCAACGAGAACACGGCGTGGAACGTCACGGGCATCATCTCGAACGCCATCAACCCGGGCTGGGTGTTGCTGCTCACGTTCCCGCTGGTCGGCTTCTGGCGCATGCTCGACCTGCGCGGCAAGGAGCCCTCCACGCCCACCAAGATGGCGATCGGCATGTTCTGCACGGCCACGGCGTTCCTGGTCATGTTCCTGGCCGCCAAGACCGGCGAAGCCTCGGTCGCACCCGGCGCGGGCCCGTACGACTACAAGGTGTCGTGGATGTGGCTCGTGGGCGCCTACGGCGTGCTCACCCTGGGCGAACTCATGCTGTCACCCATGGGACTGTCGCTCGTCTCCAAGGTGGCGCCGCCCAAGCACCGCGGCATCATGATGGGCGGCTGGTTCGTGGCCACGGCGATCGGCAACAAGCTCACGCAGATCGGCCAGCTCTGGGACGACATGCCGCACTCGCAGTTCTGGCTGATCCTGTCCGCCGCCGCCGCGTTCATGGGCATCGTGTTGATGGCGCTCTTGAAGCCGCTCAAGAAGGCGATGCCCGGGATCTAGGCCGGCTCTCTAGTCCCACTTCCGCGAACGCAGGAACAACCACGTCACGAACGCCGTCACGGCCATGAGCCCCAAGGCGTACCACTCGCTGTTGGGCCACTTGTACTCCGGCAGGTCGAAGTTCATGCCGTAGTAGCTCGTCACCACGGTGAGCGGTAGGCCGATCGTGGCGATCACGGTGAGGCGCTTGATCACCTCGTTCATGCGGTTCGAGACCGCCGACAGGTGCCGCTCCAGCACCGACGAGCTCTCGTCGCGGAATGAATCGAGCAGGTCCGAGACGCGCGCCAAGCGGTCGTACACGTCGCGCAG
>JAIOPA010000339.1 GCA_021414165.1 Candidatus Eiseniibacteriota bacterium | reverse complement strand
CCGCGGCTCTACGCCGCCGACTGATCGCCGAACTCGTGCTGCTGGTCCAGGACCACGCGCCGTTCCGGCTGGAGATCACGCCGCGCTCGATCGTGCTCGAGGACGAGCCGGTGTTCGTGGCCGAGCACGCCAACTCCTCGGCACAGGAAGGTTCGCTGCGCCGGGAGCTGCCGTGGATCCTGCACCGCGACGGCATCCGGTCGATCTCGTTCGAACGCGGACTCGACGAACGCGAGGCGAGCGCACTGCTCACCGCACTGCTCACCGCCGCACCGGCGAGTGCGACGCACGAGGACGTGGTCACGCTGCTGTGGGGCGCCGAGACGCCGCACCTGCAGCTCACCACCGAGGAATCGAACCCGGTGCGCCGGAACGTGCTGCAGCAGACGCAGCAGGCCAGCCGCTCGCCGCACGTGCAGGACTGGCCCAGCACACAGGCGCCCGCGAACGAGCTGCGCCGCATCTGGACCGAGATGAAGCCCGGCTCCGATGCCGCACGCGAAGCATTCCACGCGCAGTGGCAGCGCGAGCACGAGCCGTCGTTCGAGCAGGCCGCGGTCGCGCACATCGAGCGTGTGCTGCGCGATGACCCACGCCCCGAGACGCAGGAGGCGTTGGCCGCCGCGTGTGTGACGTGGCTCGCCACCTGTGTGCAGCGCAGCGATTGGCGCGAGGCCGAGACCGCCTACGAGACCCTCACGCTGGCCGATCCGCGCGCACAGCTGTCGGCCGAGGCATTGTCGCACGCCTTCCGCTCGGTCGATGCCACCGCGATCGTGGAACATCTGGACGAGGCCGAACCGCGCGAGCAGTCGCGCATGTTCGCGTTCCTCGTGCATGTGGGCACGCCCGCGCTGCCGCTGCTCATCGCCATCCTGGCCGCATCGGGCAAGGCCCGCGTGCGCGCCGGCGCCACCACCGCGCTGGCCTATGCGTTCGCCGATGATCCCGCACCACTCGGCCGCTGGCTGCAGGACACGCGCTGGCATGTGGTGCGCAACATCGTGTTCGTGCTCGGGCAGATCGGCGGCATCGACGTGGTGCCGCACCTGGCGGCCGCCACGCGCCACGTGGACACGCGCGTGCGCCGCGCCGCGATCCATGCACTGGGGCAAGCGCCCGCACACCTGCGCAACACCGTGCTCCTGCAGATGCTCGACCTGGGCGATGCGCGCACGTTGGCCGCGGCACTCACCATGCTCACGCGCGAACCCGATAACCGCGTGGCCGACGCCTTGCTGTCGCGCGTGCGTTCGCAGGAGTTCGAGGCACGGCCCGAGGAACAGCGGCTCGCCATCATCGGCGCGCTGGCCGACCTCGATGACGACATCGTGGTGCCCACGCTCGAGCAGTTGCTGGGGCACGGCGGTTGGTTCGCCCGCCGCACGAGCGATCGCACCGCGGCCGCGCGCGCGCTGGCGCGTCGTGGCTCGGCGGCCGCACGCAACGTGCTCGAACAAGGGCTGCGGCATCGCAGCGAAGCCGTGCGCGAGGCGTGCGAAGACGCGCTGTCGCACTGGGAGCGAGCATGAGCGATCCGCGCGACGAGATGCTGCTGACCGAGCAGGGCCTGCAGGTGGCCACGCGCTTCGTGGCGCTGTTGCGCGCCGGCCGCGCGTACTCCGCGCAGCACCCGGGCTTCGCACAGCCGCTCGAGACGTTCGTGGCGATCCTGACGCCCGTGCTGCAGCAGAACGGTCATGCGCGGCTCGAATCGCGCGACGGCGACGTGTATCTGGACGACGTGCGCCTGCCCGTGCGCCCGCACATGCAGCGCTCGCTCGAGCAGCTCGTGCAGGAACTCGATGGCCGCGGCATCGCCGGGCTCGAGTTCACGAGCGGCATCGATCTGGCCGAGCTGCGCCGCTTCATGGAGTTCTTCCTGCAGAGCGAGCGCTACAAGGGGCACGAACTCGTACAGGCCGCATCGGGCGTGGGCGTGCTGCATGTGCGCGTCGTGGCGCAGGGCGAGGCCGTGCGGGTGCGCGAGGTGGTGCAGCAGGCCACCACCATGCCCAGTGCGCTCGGGTCGTCACGTGAGGCATGGGGCGCGTTCCATGCGGTGGCCGAGGCCTTGTTCACGGGCGATGCACTCGAGCAGGGCGTGGAGCTGCGTCATCTGGAGCGGCTTGCAGCACCCTGGATCGATGCATTGCTCGAGGGCGAGAGCGTGGTGGCCGCACTCACCGCCATCACGCCCGACGAATCGCAGGGCGCGCATGCCGCGCACACCGCGCTGGCCGCGGTGGCGACCGGTGCCGCGCTGGGGCTACCGCGCCGCGATCTGGCGGGCGTGGCCATTGCCGGTCTGCTGCACGATGCCGGTCAGAGCTGGGGTGCCAACGCCCCGAACGAGGATCGCATGGCGCCCGCGTCGCACACGCGCGAAGGTGTGCGCCGGTTGGCGTGGGCGACCACGTTCAACCATCGCTCACTCGCGGCCATGCGCGCCGCGCTCGAGCATCACACGCCGCATGGGGGTCTGGGCGGTACGGCCCCCACGCTGCAGTCGCAGTTGGTGGGCATCGCCGATGCCTACGTGACCATGCTCGCGCAGGGCGGACCGCACCGCGAACGCTTGTCGCCGTGTGGTGCGCTGGCGCGTGTGCTGGGGCCGCTCCGCGATGCGTGGCATCCGGCGTTGCCGGGCGCGTTCGTGGAGGCGGTGGGCCTGTATCCGCCGGGCCAGGTCGTGGAACTCGACGATGACACGCTGGCGCGCACCTTGGCGCCCATCGCCGGTCAGCCGGAGCGTGCGTGGATCGAGTACCTGGCCGATGAGCGCGGCCGCGTGCTGCCGGTGCGGGCGCGCGAGGTGTTGCCGCTGCCCGAGGGCCGTCGCATCGCGCAGGCTCTGCCGCGCGATCAGTGGCCCGGCGACTCGGCCAACGCGGCCTGACGCCTCGGCACCGCGCTACTCGCGCCCGAGTTCCTTGCCGACGTCCGACAGCTGACGGTGCAGATGATGCGCCGAGTCCTCGAGGATCGGCCGCGTCGTCTCGCCACCCTGCGGATTGATGAAGCGCCGCATGCCCGAGGGCACCTGGATACCGGTCCCTGCGCCGGACTCGCGCTTGGCCACGTTGACCTGGCCCTCCATGACACACACGCAGGTGCCGAGCAGATCCGAACGCAACACCGCGAACGACGTCCCCACACAACGCGCGGCCACGTTCTCGGTGAGCACATCGAGTGTCGCGCCATGGAAGTCGCGGCCGGTGCTGAAGTACACGTTGCCGTCCATGACCGTGGCCACCGCGTGACGGGACCACCAGCGCGCGGGTGCCGCCGGAAGCTGCATGCGCGTGTCGGGCGCCAACGCCACTGCGACGCTGCCACGTGCGACCAGGTCCAGCGTGACCGGACCCTCGATGGCCACCTCGCCACCGCGTGCAATGGCGGCACCGATGCCGGCGCGATCGGCCGCGTCGAATGCGCGCCCCGCCACCACCACGCGGCCCTCGCCACTCGTGGCCAGCACCTGCCAATCGGGTCCGCGATTCAGGAACGTGACCACGAGTGCGGCCGCGGCGGCCAATGCCGGTCCCCACACCGCCGGCCGCCGGAACCACGGCAGGCGCACGATCGCCGGACGCTCGAACTGACCCGACACGAACTGCTCGCGCAGCCGCGCGCGGAACGCCGGATCGGGCGTGGGCGAGGACAGCCCACGCACCGCATCGCTCACGCGGCGTTCGTCGTTCGAGATCGGTTCGTCGGGTCCGTTCGGGTTCACAGGCGTCCCTTCAACGCTTCGGCCAGCAACGCGAGCGCACGCGAGTAGCGTTTGCGTGCCGCGTCATGGGCGATGTGCATCACCTCGGCCACCTGCCGGTGGTCGAGGCCCTGATAGTCATGCAACACGATGGCGGTCCGCAGCGGTTCAGGCAACTCCGCGAGCGCCTGCTGCACGAGCCGTTCGCGCTCCCGCGCAAGTGAGTCGTCCTCGGGGTCGTTGCGTCCGGTCGACAGCGAGGCGGCCTGCACCGGGTCATCGATGTCCGCCGCGCGGCGGCTCATGCGATACGCGCCCGAGCGCCAGACATCGCGGCACACATTGGTGGTGATCGTGGTGAGCCACGGCGCGGGATCGCGCTCCGGATCGAGGCGGTCGGCTGCCCGATGCACCTTGAGGAACACCTCCGACGCCGCGTCCTCGGCGCGCGTGCGGTCGCCGAGCAACCGCCAGGCGAGGCCGAACACGAGGTCGAGGTAGCGGTCGTAGAACGCCCCCAGGGCCTCGGGATCGCGCAAGCGGACGCGCTCGAGCAACGCCCGGTCGGGCGTGGCCACGGCCGAGACTCGGTTGGGGGTCACTTCCCCCGCTACGGACGAGTCCGGCGGCTGTGAAGGGGAATCGGCCATGCGAGTGGCGGGTGCTCCAGGGCAGGATCGCGGACCGGGCAAGCCGCCCGGTGCAGCCGCGAGTATGCCCGGGGTACGGCGCGAGTGCGAACCTCGTGGCGGACGCATGCCCGATCGAACGTCGCGACCACGCGCCGGGTTCCCACCACCAGACACGAGAACGCCCGCCCGGGAGGACCCGGACGGGCGTGCAGGCTCGTGGAACCCGCGATCAGGCGGCGGCGCGGTGATCCGTGTCGTGTTCACCCGTGGCGTGCGACTCGGGCGCGACGGGCAGACGGACCCAGAACGTGGAGCCCTCACCGGCGCGGCTGTTCACGCCCACATGGCCACCGTGCATCTCGGTGATGCGCTTCACCAGGTGCAGGCCGATGCCGAGACCGCCACGCGCCTCGGCGTCCTCGGGCACGTTCTGGCCGAACAACTCGAAGATGTGCGTGGCCGTGTCGGGATCGATGCCCGGGCCCTTGTCGTGGACCTCGCAGCGCACGCACGCGCCGTCCTGCACCGTGCGCACCGTGACGGCGGAGTCGCGCGGGCTGAACTTCACGGCGTTCACGAGCAGGTTCACGATCACCTGCCGCATCTTGACCTCGTCCACCGACAACTGCGGCAGGTCGTGAGCCATCTCGGCGGTCACCGTGACGCCGAACTTCTGCGCCAGCGGCCGCGTGGTCTCGACCGCACCACGCACGACCTCGGAGATGTCGATCGAGCGCGGCTTCAGCGCCAGCTTGCCGCTCTCGAGCCGCGACAGGTCGAGGATGTCCTCGATCAGGCTCAGCAGGCGCTGCGCTTCGGCGCGCAAGCGGCCCACGAACTCGCGGGCCTGCTCGCGCGACAGCTTGCCCTCGTGGTCGTCGAGCAACTCGGCGTAGGCGATCACGCTGGTGAGCGGCGTCTTGAGTTCGTGGCTCGCGGTGCCCAGGAACACGTCCTTCATGCGGTTCAGGTCGGCGAGCTTCTCGTTGTCGGCCTCGAGCTCACGCGCGCGGCGGCCCATGCGCTCCATGACCTCGGCGCGATCGATCACCGCGGCGATGTGCTCGGCGAACACGCGCAGCACCTCCAGGTGATGCTCGCCGAACGGCTCGGTGTGATTGATGCGGTTCACGTTGAGCACACCGATCACGCGCTCGCCGATCGCCAGCGGCAGCGACAGCGCCGACGTGATGCGGCGGTTCTCCTTGTAGTGCTTGCCCAGTTCGCCCGACGGCGCCTGCTCGCCCAGCGACACGGCCTCACGGCGCAGTGCCACCCAGCCGGCGATACCTTCGCCGATCTTCTTGAGCGCACCGCGCGAGAACTCGGCCTCGAGCCCATACGAGGCGCGCGTCACCAGATCGCCGCTCTCGGGATCCAGGATCATGATGCTGGCCTGCTGCGCCTTGAGCGTGCTCACCACGCGGCGCACGATGATCTCCAGGATCACGTCGCTCCGCAGCTGCAGCTGCAGCGTGGTGCTCACCTGGAACAGCGCGGTGAGCTCCGAGAGCCGCGTGCTCGCATCGGCACGATCGCTCTCCTCCTGCGTGAGCGCCGACACGGCCTTGTGCAGCTCGCGCTGCTGGATGACCGTGTAAAGGCAGAACAGGATCACGAGCCCGGCCAGCGCGACCGTCACGATGTACGGGTTGTCGAGCCCGGCCACCAGCTGCGTGTCGCCGGTCAGGCCGAGCACGCGGGCGTACAAGGCGGGCACCACACTGGTGAGCGCGAGCAGCAACGCGAACGCGGCGGCCCACAACATCCAGCCCGCGCGCTGCAGCTGCATCCATCGGATCTCGGTGCGAGAGGTCATGCCAGTCCCTGGCTCCTTAATAGTGCTCGTGGATGGGTGCTTCACCTGGGAGTCATCGGCCCCGGCGGCCCGCGGATTGAGGAAGAATCCTCGCTCGCGAGCCCGGCCCGCCGAACCTGCTGCGGCTAAAACAGATGCGCGCCGGTCAGACGGCGCGTGCCCTGCGCCGCGTACTCCATTAGATTGCCCCGCGTGACCACGCCCCGACAGCACCCCGTCTGGCTGCCCGCAGCCCTGCTCATCGCCGGCCTCGGCGCGCTCTACGCGAGCGCGCTCACGCTGGGCTTCATCAACGACGACTACCTGTTCCTCGAACAGGTGCGCCGCCATGGCTTCCTGGACGCGGTCCTGCACCCGGGTGGGCTCGGGAACTACTTCCGCCCGCTCGCGCGCGAAGCCTGGTTCGGCATCCTGGGTCCGCTCACGGGCGGCCAGCCGTTCCCGTTCCACGTGGCGCAGTTCGTGGTGTTCGTGGCGGCACTCGCGTTGCTCGCCGATCTGCTGTCGGTGTTCGCGCCGCGCGGCAAGGCGCTCGTGGCACCCGCCGCGCTCGCGGGCGTGTTGTTCTTCGCCGCACTGCCGCTGCAGCGCGTGAACCTGGCGTGGGTGTCGTGCTCGCAGGACCTGTTGGCGCTCACCGGTGCGCTCGGCGCACTGGCGCTGCACCGCCGCGGCCGCATCGGGCTGGGCATGCTGGCGTACGGTGCCGCGGTGCTGTGCAAGCAGTCCGCGCTGCCGCTACCGGCGGCACTGTTCCTGTGGGGCTGGTGCATCGAGGGCCTTGCGCCACGCCGTGCGTTCGCACGCGTGCTGCCGTATGCGTTCGCCGCGGTGCCGTGGTTGGCGGGTGAGCTGTGGCTGCGCCAGTCGTCCACCAGTGCCGCGCGCTTGGTGTTCGATCTGCCCCATCTGGCCGCGGCGTTCCTGCACCTCGTGCAGTCGCTGCTCGGCGTGGAGCACGCCGCCGGTTGGGTGCGCTCGTGGGCCGATGCGCGGCCGTCGGTGATCGCGTTCGCGCTCATCGCGATCATCGCGGTGCTGCTGCCCGACGCGCAGCCGAGCGGCGAGCCCGCCGCCGAGGCCACCCCAAAGCGCGCCGACACGGTGCGCTTCGCGCTCGGTTGGCTCGTGGTGTTCGCGCTACCGGTCTGGCCCGTGGCGTACTTCTGGAGCAGCTACTACTACACGCTCGCCGCAGTGGGCGGCGCGGTGCTGGTCACGCTCGCCTGCGCGCGCATGACGCGCTGGCCATGGATCGCCTTCGCCGGCGCGCTGCTGTGGTGGCATGCCGCGGGCGTGTCCGCGCCCGCGTTCGCGCTGGCCGAGGACCCGTGGGTGGGCACGTCGCACCTCACGCCCTACTACCTCGAGCGCGCCTCGTACCTGTCGAACGAGATGCGCGCGTCACTCACGCGCACGCTGCCCAAGGTGGCCACGGGCTCGCGGATGTTCTTCATGCAGTTGGCACCGTGGGCCGGATTCCAGATGGGCAACGGCCCTTCGATCCGTCACCTCTATAAAGATGACTCGCTCGAGTCGCACTTCCTGTCGGCCTACTCCGACACCACCGCCGCGGATCGCACCACGTACTTCCTGTTCTGGGATGGCCGCGAGTTCCAGCAGCCCTACAACCAGGTGAGCGACCCGCTGTTCCAGGTGGGCAGCGACCTGTTGCTGCTCGATAAGCCGGCCGGTGCGCGGTGGGCGTTCCGCCGCGGGCTCGAGTCGGGTGGTGAGCGGCTCGACCACTGGTACTGGCTCGGCTGGGCTGCGCTCTGGGAGGGCGATCGCGCACTCGCCGAGCGCGCGTGGCGCGAATGGGGCGCGCACGACGACAGCACCGCGCGCATCGTGTGGTTGCGGAAGGCGAAGGGCTCGCTCATCGACGGCGACACGCTCCAGGCGCGCCGCGAACTGCTCGAGGCCGTGCGCGCCGGCATCGGACATCCCGAGGCCCATGCCATGCTGGGACTGCTGCTGAAGCCGTCGTACACCAAGTACGGTCTCCTGGAGACGCTCGTGGCCGCACGCTTGAAGCCCGAGGACTGGCTCGCGCGCCGTGATCTGGCGAGCGGCCTGGCCGAGGTGCGGCTCGACGACGCAGCCGCACGCGAACTCACCTCGCTCAAGCGGCTGCGCCCCGACTGGGCGCAGGACCCGATCGCGCGCGGCACCGATTCGCTGCTCACCGCACGGCGCCCCGCCTCGAGCGGCGTGGTCGTGTTCGGACCCGGAGGCGTGCGATGAGCCTGCTCAAGCGTGGTCGCGTCGAGATGCACGAGTTCACGAGCCGCGTGCTCGCGGGCAACACCGCGGGTGACCCGCACGTGCGCCGTGTGCCCGTGTACCTGCCTCCGTCGTACGAGTCCTCCGGCACGAAGCGCTACCCCGTGGTGTTCCTGCTCACCGGGTTCGGCAGCCGCGGGCGTGGCCTCTTGAACGACAATCCCTGGAGCCCGTCGATCGATGACCGGCTCGATGCGCTCATCGCGCAGGGCTGTCCCGAGATCATCGCGGTCATGCCCGATGCATTCACGCGCTTCGGCGGCTCGCAGTACATGGACTCCGCCGCCACGGGCGCGTACGAGACGCACCTGATCGACGAACTCGTGCCGTGGGCCGATGCCACGTTCCGCACCCACGGCGACCGCGCGCATCGCGGCATCGCGGGCAAGTCGTCGGGTGGCTTCGGCGCCCTGCGGCTCGGCATGCGGCACCCAGAGGTGTTCGCGGCACTCGCGTGTCACAGCGGCGATCTGCTGTTCGAGTACTGCTATGCGGTCGACTTCCCGCGCGCACTGAGCACGCTGCAGGAGGCCGGTGGTGTGGCGCGGTTCCTGGAACGCTTCGCCAGCAGTCCGCAGAAGGGCAAGGACGACTTCCTCACGCTCAACATCGTGGGCATGGCGTCGTGTTATTCACCCGATGCCAACGCCGAGTCGGGCATTGGATTGCCGTTCGACCTGGCCACCGGCCGGCCGCGGCCCGAGGTGTTCGAGCGCTGGCTGGCGCATGATCCGCTGCGGTTGTTGCCCACGCACGCCGACGCGTTGCGGGCCATGAAGCTCGTGTACCTGGACTGCGGCACGCGTGACGAGTTCCACCTGCATCACGGCGCGCGCGCGTTCGTGGCCGAGTTGCAGAAGCTCGGCATCGCGCACGAGTACGAGGAGTTCAAGGACGGCCACATGAACGTGTCGTACCGCTACGACACGAGCCTGCCCAAGCTGGCGCGCGCGCTCTCCGCATGAGCGCACCCGCGCCGCTGGTGGTGGAGCGACTCGCGCGGCGCTTTGGCGCGCTCGAGGCCGTGGCCGAGCTGTCGCTGCGCGTGGAGGCCGGCAGCATCGTGGGATTCCTGGGTGCGAATGGCGCGGGCAAGACCACCACGCTGCGCTGCATCGCGGGGCTGCTCACACCCGATGCGGGCAGCATCACGATCGCGGGCGCCTCGCTCGCGCGCGAGCCGCGCGTGGCCAAGGCGCGCATGGGCTTCGTGCCCGACCGGCCGTTCCTGTACGAACGGCTCACCGCGCGCGAGTTCGGCTACTCGCTCGGCATGCGGCAGAAGACCTCGATCGCGGCGGCACTGCTGCACTCGCCGCCGTTGCTGCTGCTCGATGAGCCCTTGAACGGCCTCGACCCCGCCGCCACGCGCACGTTGAAGGACCTGCTGCGCGAGCACGCCGCGGCCGGCGGTGGCGTGCTGGTGAGCACGCACCTGCTCGATGTGGCGGAGCGGTTGTGCGACACGCTCGTCATGGTGCGCACGGGCCGCGTGGTGGCCGCGGGCACGCTGTCCGAGCTGCGCGGCGCCGACAGCCAGCGCTCGCTGGAATCCGTGTTCATGGAGTTGGGCGCCACCCGCACCGACACGACCGGCGCATGAACACCGCGGTGGTGGTGCGCACGGGACTCACGCTCGCGCGCCGGCAGGTGTGGCACGCGGGCCGCCCGCAGCGCGGGCTCTTGCCGCTCACGCTCGTGCTGCTGCTCGCAGGGGCCACGTGGCTCGGGCTCGGCACGGTGTTCGACACGCTCGCGAGCACGCAGGCCCCTGCGGCCTGGAGCGCGAACGTGCTGGCATGGGCGTTCATGCTGGCCACGCTCATGGGGTTCGTGGGTGCGCTGCATGTGGCGGTGAGCGCGCTGGTCGCCGATCGCGATCTTGAACGGCTGCGGGCCACGCCGCTCGCGAGCCACGAGCTGCTCGCGCTCAAGGCCGCCGCCACCCTACCGCGCACGTTGCCGCCGGTGATCGGCATCGCGCTGCCGGCCGCGCTTGCCTTTGTCGCTGCACAACCGGACACGCCGGGTGCCGCGTGGCGCATCGCGTTGGCCATGCTCACGCTGTGGGCCGTGCCCATGGCGCTCGCACTGGGCGTGGCGCTACCGCTGCTGCGTATGGCACCACCTTCGCGACTGCGCGAATCGCTCGCGGTGCTGGCCACCGTGGCGTTCCTGGCCGGTTGGTTGGCGAACGCATTCTGGGTGCCCCGCGTATTGTCCGATGGCACCGCCCTCGCCGCCGGGCTGCGTGCATTACCCGCCGCACCCGCATGGGCTCCCGCGAACTGGGCCGCCCTCTTGATCAGCGCGAGCGAACCGCTCACGCATGCGCTCGCGTGTGCGACGGCCTGCGTGCTCGCGCTGGCCGGTGCGGCAGCGCTCGCGCAGCGCCTACTGGGCTCGCTGCACGCGCGGCTCTCGGAACGCCGAGGACGCACGGTGCACGCACGCGCCCGCCGTGCCCCCACACTGGCGAACGCGTTCCTGCGTCGCGATGCCGCGCTCGCGGGCCGCGATTGGCCCGTGCTGCTCGATGCGCTCGCACAGTTCGCGCTGTGGACGCTGTTGCCCCTCGCGGTGCTCCCCGTGGCGCCGCTGCCGCCACTCGAGTTGGCACGCGCCATGTTGATCACGTTGTGCGTGAGCCTCGGCAACGACGTGGCGGCGCGCGCGCTGCCGCTCGAGCGCGAGTCACTCGCGTGGGCGCGGCTCTCGCCGGTCGGCGGCGCACGCTGGGTGCGCATGCGCGCGCTCGGCGTGGCGATCGTGGGCGGCACGCTCATCGCGCTCGCGCTGGTGCTGGTGAGCGTGGCGCTGCATCTGGAGCTTGCCGAGAGCCTCGATGCGCTGGCGTTCGCCATCGCCGCCGCCGCATCGCTGGGCGGCGCGGGTCTGGCACTGGGAGCGCACCTCGGTGATCCCGCATGGACCGACCCGCGCGCCATGCTCGGGCCCGGCGGTCGCAGTGCCGCCGCGGTCACACTGCTCACGCTCGCAGCGGGTTGGCTGGCGCTGTCGCACGTGGTCTCGCCGCTCCGGCCACTCGGCCCGCTCGCGCTCGTCAGCATCGTGCTCGCGGGGCTCGCACTCGGAGCAGCCGCCCTGCAGATCGCGGCGCACCGGTTGGAACACCAAGAGTTCACGAGCCGCTGACCGCCCAGGTGCGTCCAATGGTTGACGCAACCCCGTACCACGGCGCACATTGGCCGCGTTGGACCCCGCGCCTGATCTGCACCCCCGAACGCCAGACCGGCAACTATTGCCGCATGGTGAGAGCTCCGGAGCGCCCAGCGTGACCCTGCCGATTGGCCGCCGCGTCCTCGCGGTGGTCCCCGATCTGTTCTTCGCCACCAAGCTCGCCGCGACCGCCAAGATGAGCGGCGTCGAGCTGGAGTTGGTGCCCGCCGCGCGTGCCGCAGCCCGCATGGAGCAGGCACCGCCCGCACTGACCATCCTCGATCTGCACGCCAAGGACGCCATGGCGCTCATCGCCGCGCTCAAGGCCGTGGCTCCTGCGGTGCCGTTGGTGGGCTTCTACTCGCACGTCGAGACCACCGTGCGCCGCGACGCACTGGCCGCCGGCGCCGATGCCGCGCTGCCGCGCTCGCAGTTCGTGGTCAAGCTGGCCGCACTGCTGTCGCGTGGGCTTGAGGCGCTGTCCGAGCCCGCACCGGGCCAGGCCGCCTCATGAGCGCGGGTGCGATCATCACCGATGAGGCGATGCTCCAGGCCATCGTGCGCGACATGCAGCACGTGGCCGTGCTGGGCATCAAGGACGACCGCGACCCCGATGCCCCGGCGCATGCCATCCCGGCCATGCTCGAGGACTCCGGCATCGACGTGGTGGGTGTGAATCCCATGGTGAAGTCGGCACTCGGCAGGGCCACGTTGGGCTCGCTCGCCGAACTGCCCACCGGGATCGACGTGCTCGACGTGTTCCGCCGCAGCGACGCCATTCCCGGCATTGCCGACGAGTTGCTCGCGTTGCCGCCCATGCAGCGCCCTGCCGTGGTGTGGCTGCAGACCGGCATCCAGCACGATGAGTCCGCCGCCCGGTTGGCCGCGGCCGGTTATCGTGTGGTGCAGGATCGCTGCCTCGGCGTGTACGCGCGCCGCGTGCGGCGTTAGACTGCGCGCCGCCCAAGGCCCGGCCTTCGGCGGCGAGTCCCACACCTGACGCACTCCACGAGGATCCCT
>JAIOPA010000338.1 GCA_021414165.1 Candidatus Eiseniibacteriota bacterium | reverse complement strand
CTCATCGTGACCCGCGCGGCGGCGCTGGCGCTCTTCGGCTACCTCGATGCGCGCCGAGAAGAACGCGCCCAGCCGATCGAGTTCATCGTCGCGCAGGCGGCCCACCGACACGGCCCACTCGCGTTCGCGTTCCTCGGCCAGCGCCTCGAGCGTCTGCCGCGCGCCCATCAACCAACGCTCGCGCACCTCGGGCTCGAGTTCCTCGGGCAACTGGTAGAGCCCCTCGCGCGGTCGCACGTCGGGCACCTGGGCCGCCTGCATGCGCTCGAGCACCTGGCCATCGGAGCCCACGAGCACCACCCACTGCTCCTGCCACGGCAGCCCGCCCCAGCGCGTGATCACCGCATGGAACGCCACCCGGCGTTCGTAATGCACCGGACCCAGGCGCGGCGGACCCCACGTGAAGCCGCGCACGCGGCACACGCTCGCCAATCCCTCGGCTGGCGCGCCGGGCACGCGCGCGAGTGCGGTGCGCCGCGTGAACTGCGGCTCCGAGAGCGCGGCCTCCAGGATGCGGCGGCCGCCACCGCTACCGGGCGCGATGAACCATGCACCGCGCGGCACGGTGGGACGCGTGGGATCGAACACGAGCCGCACGCGCTGGCGGCGCCACCGCTTCTGCAGCTCGGCGGACAACTCCACTTCCCAGTCGCCGCGTGGTGCGGACTCCACCTTGCACTGGTGCGCCTCGAGCCAACGGCCCACGAACGCGCGCCACTCGGGCGACTCGGCCGCGGTCTCACCCTTGGGGATGTTCGGGCCCGCGGGTGCTTTGCCGTTCGCGGCAGGCTTGGCCTTCGCAGCCGGCTTACCATTCGTGGCAGGCTTACCATTCGTGGCAGGCTTGCCGTTCGGCAAGGCCTTGGTGGCCGGCTTCTTCTTGGCGGCGGCCTTCTTCTTGGCGACCGCGGCGCTCATGAGCGCTCCTCCGCCTCGGCTTCACCCGCGCCGTGGAACAACATGCTCTGGCTGTCGCGCTGCTGCTGGTAGAGCTTGCGCGCGGTCACCAGGTGCTGTGCGAGTTCCGTGAAGCGGCGCTTGCGGCCGCCCGGCGACTTGGATTCGGTCCAGCGCCGGAACACCTCGTCCTCGAACGAGCCCTGCATCTGCCAGGCGCCGAGGATCTCCTCCATCTCGCCCACGACCAGCTCGAACATGCGGATCTTGCGCTCCAGGATCTCGAGCACGTAGGCCTCGAGCGTGCCGCGGCTGACCAGGTTCACCACACGCACCTCGTGGGCCTGCCCCAGCCGATGCACGCGGCCGATGCGCTGCTCCAACCGCATGGGGTTCCACGGCAGGTCGTAGTTCACCACGATGCGCGCGAACTGCAGGTTGCGCCCTTCGCCACCGGCTTCGGTGGAGACCAGCACCTGATCATGATGGCGGAACTGCTCGAGCGACTCCTCCTTCTCGCGCCAACCCATCTCGCCGTGGAACAGTGCCACGCTGATGTTGGCCTCGCGCAATGCCGTGACGATGGCATCCTGCGTGGCGCGGAACTGCGTGAAGATGATCGCCTTCTCGCCCTTCAGCTTCTCGATGGTCTTGACCAGCGTACGCAGCTTGCTGGCGTCATGCGCCAGCGCACGCGCGCGATCGGCAAAGGCCTTCACGCGCTTGGGATCCAGTCCATCGGGGTTCTGCGCGAGCTTCTCGAGCGTGCCCATGGCCGAGCTCCACGACGAGCCCATCTCCTTCTGCAGCACCATGAGTGTGAAGTAGTGCGGCCGGCCCGGCTGACCGTGATCGCCGTGCACCGCCTCGGCCACGAAGTCGCTCACCTGCCGGTACAACTGGCGCTCGGCCGCGGTCTGCGGCACCCACACCGCCTCCACCTTGCGCGGGGCAAAGGTGAGCGTGGTGTCGGCGCGGCGCGTGCGGATCATGACGCTCTTGAGCAAGCGCCGCAGGCGCGGTGTGTTGCGCGGCGTGCGCTTGTCGTGGCCCGACAGGAAGTCGCGGCGGAACTGCGAGAACGTGCCCACCGTGCCGGGACGCACGAGCGTGACCAGATTGTACAGCTCGCGCAGATCGTTCTGGACCGGGGTGGCCGTGAGCAGCAACAGATAGCGCGGGTTGAGTTCGTTCAGGAACTTCCAGCCGAGCGTGAGGTGATTGCGCAGACGATGCGCCTCGTCGCACACGACCATGTCGTAGTCGGCGCCGCGCACCCGCTTGCGGTGACGCTCGTGGCGCGCGGTCTCCAACGACGAGATCACGAACGGATGCCGGCCCCACTGGCCCGAGGGACCGCGCGAGACCACGAAGTCGAGCTCGAACTTCTCCCACAGCTCGGCACGCCACTGCTCGCAGAGCGAGGCGGGCACCAGCACGAGCGCGGTGCGCACGGCGCCGCGAAGGATGTACTCCTTCAAGACGATGCCGGCCTCGACGGTCTTCCCCAGTCCGACCTCGTCGGCCAGGATGCCGCGGCCGCCGAAGTCGCGCAGCACCTTGAGGCACGCGGCCTCCTGATGCGGAAAGCGTTCCACGCCGCGCAGCGAATCGAGCGACACCAACCGCTCGGCACTCGCCCAGCCGGCCCACGCCTCGGCATCGGCGCGCAGATCGAAGTGCGACTGCGGATGCGCGTCGTTCGCCTGCCACAACTTCAACAGGTCTTCCCCTTGCGGGTGCCAGTAGCGCCGGCCGTGCGGCACCGGGCGCGTGAGCAGCGCAGGGCCGTCGTCCTCATCCTCCAGCGCCTCGTCGGGCTCGGTGGTCATGACCGCGCTCGGCACCTCGTCGCGGCCATCGACGATCGACCAGTCGCGCAACGCCGACAACCGCCGCAGCTCGCCATCGAAGACGACCTCGAGCACTTCGCGGCCACGGTCGGTGTGCACCTCGACGATCAACCCCTCGCCGAAGATGGGATGATGGAGCCGCTGCCCCACCTGATAGCGCGGTTCGATCACGTCCAAAGTTCGAACTCCTGCCCCTTCTCGGGCACGTGCACCGTGGCGCCGGTGCGCTCGCGCAGCAGCACGGCCAGCGTCTCGGTCGGCTCGGGTTCGCCATGCACGAGGAAGATGGTCTTCGGGAGCGGATCCAACTTCTGCACCCAGGCGATCAGCTCGCTCTGGTCGGCATGCGCCGAGAAGCCATCGAGGCCGGCGATCTCGGCGTGTACCTCGAACGGCTCGCCGTACACATTGACCGGCGAGATGCCGTCGCGCAGCCGGCGGCCCAGCGTGCCCTGGCCCTGGAAGCCCACGAACAGGATCGTGTTGCGCTTGTCGCCCAGCGCATGCTGCAGGTGATGCAGCACACGGCCGCCTTCGCACATGCCCGAGGCCGACACGATGATGCACGGCGTCTTGAGTTCATTGAGGCTGCGTGACTCCTCGACCGTGGTGATGTAGCGCAGACGATCGAACCCGAACGGTGCGCCCTCTTCGTTCCGGAACTTGGCCGCGGTCTCCTCGTCGAAGCACTCGGGGTGCTTCTTGAACA
This sequence comes from Candidatus Eiseniibacteriota bacterium, assembly GCA_021414165.1. Classification (GTDB taxonomy): domain Bacteria; phylum Eisenbacteria; class RBG-16-71-46; order RBG-16-71-46; family RBG-16-71-46; genus JAIOPA01. The sequence goes on along the minus strand of JAIOPA010000338.1, from coordinate 469 downwards.
CGCCGGTGGCCTGCCGCGCCATGGGGCTGTCCACGAACACCGGCACGTCGGGGATGAGATCGCGCTGCATGAGATCGTGCAGCACGGCGACCAGTTCCTGCGTACGGCCCACCGCGAACGCCGGCACCACCACTCGGCCGCCGCGCGCCACGGTGCGTGTGACCGCATCGATCAACTGCCGCTCGGTCTCGGCATCGTCGGCGTGCAACCGGTTGCCGTAGGTGCTCTCGAGCACCAGTGCGTCGGGTCCCTTGGGCACGTCGGGATCGCGCAGGATCTTGCGGTTCGAGCGCCCGAGATCGCCGCCCATGAGCAGGCGGAACGAGCGGCCGTTCTGCTCGAACGTGAACGTGGTCATGGCCGAGCCCAGGATGTGGCCCGCGTCATGCCACGTGGCCTGCACGCCCGGGAACAGCTCGAACGTCTTGCCGTAGCGATAGGTCTCGAATCGCTCCAGCGTCTCCTCGAC
>JAIOPA010000337.1 GCA_021414165.1 Candidatus Eiseniibacteriota bacterium | reverse complement strand
GTGCGCGAGGCGGCCGACCTGTTGCGCTCGTCGCTGCCGTCGACCATTGAAATGAAGCTGTCGTTGTCGGCCACCACGCCCAAGGTGCTGTCGGACGAGATCGAGCTGCATCAGGTGGTCATGAACCTGTGCACCAATGCCGCGCACGCCATGCCCAAGGGTGGCCCGCTCATTGTGGATGTGTCGGCGTTCGAGCCCGACGAGGCGTGGCGCACCAAGCACCCCGGGCTGCCGGCCGGCAAGCTGGCGCGGCTCGTGGTGCGTGATCATGGCACGGGCATGCCGCCCGAGGTGGCCGAGCGCGTGTTCGAGCCGTTCTACACCACCAAGCCCGCGGGCCAGGGCACCGGACTCGGGCTGTCGGTGGTGCACGGCATCATCCGCGAGCACGGCGGCACCATTGAACTCGAGAGCACGCTGGGCAAGGGCACCACGTTCACCATCGTGCTGCCGGCCGCTCCTTCGAATGGTCACGCCGAGCCGGCACCGCCCGAGGACCGCCCCAAGGTCGCACGTCTGCTGGTGGTGGAAGACGAAGAGGGTCTGGGCAAGATGCAGAAGCGCCTCTTGGAGGGCATGGGCTACCACGTCACGCTGCACGTGGCGTCGCACGATGCGCTCGAGGAGTTCCGCTCGCGGCCCGACGACTTCGATCTCATGGTCACGGACAACACCATGCCGCGCATGACCGGCCTGCAGCTCACGGCCGAGGTGCACAAGATCCGGCCCGAGCTGCCGGTGCTCATGGTGTCCGGGCTGGCCGAGCGCGCCGACAATCTGGACCTGGCCGAGCTCGGCATCCGCACCATGCTTCGCAAACCGCACACCTCCAAGCAGCTCGACGAGGCGATCCGCGAGGCCCTGGGCCCCCGCAAGTAACCGGGCCCGGATTGTCCCAGACGAGGCGGGGCGGCATAATGCGCCCTGCCTCTTTGCGTTACACGCACCTCGCTGCGGACCACGGAGTGGGTCCGCGTCACCGACACACTTCTTGCTGGGAGCTGGCCGCATGGACGTCGCCACCCCGAAGCCGCCGGCCGGACCGGCCACCGAGAAAGCCCCCATGGACGCGTTGTTGATCCAGGGTGGACGCCGCTTGAACGGGCGCATCGCCATCAGTGGGGCCAAGAACGCGGCCCTGCCGGTCATGGCCGCCACGTTGCTGGCCCCCGGCGTGCACAAGCTGCGCAATGTCCCCGACCTTCTCGATACGCGCACCTTTGCGCGCGTGCTCGAGAAGCTGGGCTCCAGGATCACGTTCGAGCGCGACCTGTGCACGATCGACTCCACCGGGGTCGATCGCGTCGAGGCGCCCTACGAGCTGGTCAAGACCATGCGCGCGTCGATCTACGTGCTGGGCCCGCTGCTCGCGCGCCTGGGCGGTGCCAAGGTGTCGCTGCCCGGTGGCTGCGCGTGGGGGCCGCGTCCGGTGAACCTGCATCTCACCGGGCTCGCCGCCATGGGTGCGCAGCTCGAGATCGACCACGGTTACATCGTGGGCCACGACGTCAAGCTGCGCGGTGCCAACTTCACCTTTGATGTGGTGTCGGTGGGTGCGACTGCACAGCTCATGATGGCGGCCACGATCGCCGAGGGCACCACGGTGCTCGATAACGTGGCCATCGAGCCCGACATCACGGTGCTGGGCGAGGTGCTGAACCAGTGTGGTGCGCGCATCGAGGGGCTGGGTTCACGCCGCTTGGTGATCCACGGCGTGAAGGAACTGCGCCCGATCGACACCACGATCATCCCGGACCGCATCGAGGCCGGCACGTTCGCGGCCGCCGCGGTCATGACCGGCGGCAGCATCACGCTGGAGCGGGTCATACACGATCACTTCGAGGCCGCACTTCGTAAGCTCGAGGAGACCGGCGACACGGTCGTGCGCGAGCTCGATGAGGTCACGGTGAGTGGCCGCGGCCGCCCGCAGGCGGCCGCCGTGATCACGCAGGTGTTCCCGGGCTTCCCTACGGACATGCAGGCGCAGCAGATGGCCGTGGCCGCCATTGCACAGGGCACCAGC
>JAIOPA010000336.1 GCA_021414165.1 Candidatus Eiseniibacteriota bacterium | reverse complement strand
GCTGGGCTTGTCCGTGAGCCGGCTGCGCTGGAGCGGCGTGCTGCTGTCGGGCGCGTTCGCGGGCCTCGCGGGCGCATGGCTCGCGAGCGAACAGCACTCGTTCACCGACGCCATGACCGGCGGGCGCGGTTACATCGCCATTGCCGCCATGATCGTGGGCAAGTGGCACCCCGCGGGTGCCGCGGCCGCGTGCCTGCTGTTCGGCGCCACCGAGGCGGCGCAGATCGCGCTCCAGGGCAGCGGGTTCCCGGGGCCGCTCTTGCAGGCGCTGCCCTACGCCGTCACCATGCTGGCGCTGGCGGGCTTCATCGGCCGCGCCACGCCGCCCAAGGCACTGGGCACGCCGTACGACCCCGACAACGTCTAAAGGAACCGCATGAGCACCACGCCCGATCTGCCCACCACCGATCTCGAGATGCGCGTCGCCGAAGCCGTCGCCGCGATCCGCCAGCGCACGCCGCTCGTGCCGCAGGTGGGACTCACGCTGGGCTCGGGGCTGGGTGGTGTGGTCGATGCGATCCCGGGTGCCACCATCTTCCATACGCGCGACCTGCCGCACTGGCCGGCGTCCACCGTGCAGGGTCACGCGGGCCGCCTGGCCGTGGGCACGTGGTGCGGTGTGCCGGTGGCCGCGCTCTCGGGCCGCAGCCATCGCTACGAGGACTACACCCTCGACAAGGTCACGTTCGCGGTGCGCGTCATGCATGCGCTCGGCGCACGCACCATGATCTTCACCAATGCGGTGGGCGCCATCCACCCCGAACTCAAGCCGGCCGACGTCATGCTGGCCACGGGGCACCTCAACTTCATCGGCAAGCGTGGACTGTTCACGCCCGGCGAGTTGGCCGAGCGCTTCGCAGGCCGTCCGGTGGCCGATCTCTACTCGCCTGCATTGCGCGCCTTGTTGCTGGATGCCGCATTGCAGGCTGGCGTGAAGCTGCATCAGGGCGTGCTCATGGGCGGGCATGGTCCCACGTACGAGACCGCCTCCGAGGTGCGCATGGCCGCACGGCTCGGTGCGCACGTGGCGTGCATGAGCACGGTGCACGAGGTCACGCTCGCCGCGCATCTGGGCTGCGAGGCCGCGAGCCTGTCGTGCATCACGAACAAGGCCACCGGCATCTCGGCCACGCCGCTCACGCATCACGAGGTGACCGAGGTGGCCAACGAGGTGGCCGGCAAGCTGCGCGGCGTGCTCGAGAAGTACCTGGCCGCCCGCGCCTGATCGAATCCCGGCCGGGGCGGCGTGTCCGGATCCCGGACCATCCCCGCGCAACCCGCTTGC
>JAIOPA010000045.1 GCA_021414165.1 Candidatus Eiseniibacteriota bacterium | reverse complement strand
CGTTGTCGCGCACACGGTTCATGATGCCGAGCATGACCAACTGTCCGCCGATCACCTGGAACTGCTCGAACAATGCACCCGACAGCAGGTCGGGATCGGTCGCGTCGCTGCGGACCGGCGGGTAGAAGCGCACGATCTCGGGCTCATCGAGCAACGAGTACTGGAAGCGCGCGGCGAGCGGCGGTGTAGGCGGGCCCCACGACTTGGTGAGACCACCACCGGTGATGAGCATGCCCAGGAAGAATCCCGGGTGCAGGCTGTCGGTGAGCGCCGGTGCAGCCGAGGCGACCACGCCGACCGGAGCCGTGAGTCCCTTGTAGGGCGACACGCGGCGCGTGCCTGACAGGCGCGACTGCGTGGTATCGGGCAGGCCGGGGCCGGCCGCGAGCTTGCCGAACGTGGCCTCGACGAGCGCGCGCACCTCGATGCCCGACAGGTCGCCGGCCAGCGCCAGGCAGGCTCCGCCGGGCTGGTACCACTCACGGAGCTTCGCGCTGGCGTCCTTGGCCGAGAGCTTCGAGAGCCCGGACAGCGACGCGAGCCGCACGAGTTGCGCGTCCGATGCGCCGCGCAGGATGGCGCCCGAGCGCCAGTAGAGCGCGTTGGCGGGCTCGCCGAAGTAGCGCGCGCCGGCATCGCGGCGCACATCGGCCAGCGCCTGCTTGAGGATCGCATCGCTCCCCTGCACGCCGCCCATGCGGGCCGCGGCCTGCGCCAGCGCGCCCGGCAGCTGCGCGGGCGTCACGATCTCGGTGCAGCGCGCGAGCGCCTGCGTGACGCGCGTCTCGTAGCCCAGCGGACGCTGGCTGGCGATCTCGGCGCGCGTGCGCTCGGGGAAGTCGCCGGCCGGTCCGGTGAACGCCAGCTCGGACAGCAGGTCGGCCAGACCTTCCTGGCCCGCGGGCTCGTAGCCGTGGCCCGCGCGTACCGCGAGCGTGATCGCCACACCGGGCGCACCGGCCACATGGCGCGTGCGCACCTCGAGGCCGTTCGCCAGCTTCCACGACTCGGCCACGGTGCTGTCGGGCAGCACGATGGCATGGGCGCGGGGGGCGAACACGAGCAGCAGGGCGGCGGCGAGCGGGGCGAGACGGCGCACGGGATGACTCCGGATGAGGTCCGACCAACGGGGGGCGTGGTCCATGAGTCTAGCGCAAGCCGCCACCCGCGCGCGTCCGGAGCTCGTCAGGACGCGGGTGCCGCCCGGAGGGGTTGGCCCTGCGGGGGCGACGGGTCTAGACTGCCCGACCCATGCCAACGCCCGACGAGAAGGAAGTCCGGAAGCTCGTGCGCGAGGCGGTCGAGCGCGCGCTCGGCCCCGCGCCCGGCGCGCCCGCGGCCCGCGCGGCTGCCGTGCCTGCTGCCCCGGTGCGCCCGCTGTCGCCGCGCCGGGTGGCCATTGGCTCCTACCATGGCGGCTTCGCGCTCAAGGAGATCCTGCGCAAGGCGATCGCCGATGAGCTGGGCTGGGACGTGCACGACTGCGGCACGCACTCGGGCACCGATGCCGTGGATTACCCCGACTTCGCCGCTGCGGTCGGGCGCGAGGTGGCCAGCGGCCGTGCCGCACGCGGCATCGTGATCGATGCGGCCGGCATCGGCTCCACCATGGCGGCCAACAAGATCGCCGGTGTGCGCTGCGCGCTCTGCCACGATGACGTCACCGTGAACAACGCGCGCGAACACAACGACGCCAATATGCTCGCACTGGGCGCTCGCATCGTGAACCGCGGTGCTGCGGTGCGCATGGTGCGCTTGTTCCTCACCACCGATTTCGCCGGCGGCCGCCACGAGCGCCGCGTGCACAAGATCATGGCCCTGGAGGGACCGCGGTGAAGCTCTCGCTCGATGTGATCCGACGCCTGCCGAAAGCCGAGTTGCATTGTCATCTGGACGGCAGCCTGCGTCCGCGCACCGTGCTCGAGTTGGCCCAGGAACAGGGCGTGAAGCTGCCCACCACGAACCTCGCCAAGCTCACGCGCCTCATGCAGGCCGGCAAGCGCACCCGCAATCTGGGCGACTACCTCAAGATCTTCGACATCACGCTGTCCGTGATGCAGCACAAGGAAGCGCTCTACCGCACCGCCTACGAACTGGTCGAGGACTGCGCCGAGGAGAACGTGCGCCACCTCGAGGTGCGCTACTCGCCGATCCTGCACCGTGCCAAGCGGCTGCCGTTCGAGGACATCGTGGATCCGGTCATCGCCGGACTGCGCGACGCCGGCGTGAAGCACAACATGAGCACGGGCGTGATCATCTGCGGCATCCGCAGCATGGGCCCCAAGGTGTCCATGGCACTCGCCGAGCTGGCGGTGGCCTACAAGGGGCGCGGCGTGCTGGCGTTCGATCTGGCCGGCCAGGAGAAGGACTACCCGGCCAAGGCGCACCGCGACGCGTTCCAGCTCATCTTGAAACACAACATCAACAGCACCGTGCATGGTGGCGAGGCCTTCGGCGCGGCCAGCATCGCGCAGGCGCTGCACTACTGCGGCGCGCATCGCATTGGCCACGGCACGCGGCTCAAGGAGAACCCGGACCTGTTGCGCTACGTGCGCGACCACCGGATCCCGCTCGAGATGTGCTTGTCGAGCAACATCCAGACGCGCGCCGTGGATCGCATCAAGGATCACCCCTGCGGCGAGTACTTCCGCCAGGGTCTGCGCGTCACGCTCAACACCGACAACCGGCTCATGTCCGCCACCACGGTGAGCGAGGAGATCGCGCTGGCCGCCAAGTCGTTCAAGTTCTCGCCCTACGAGCTCAAGCGCATCGTGCTCAATGGCTTCAAGAGCGGCTTCATGCCGTACCCGCAGAAGGCCCGCATGCTGCGCGAGGTCAACCTCGAGATCGACCGCATCTTCATGGATGCGTTCCCGAGCGAGTACGACCTGCGCGGGAGCTACTGAGGTTTTCTTCCACGCTGTGCCCTGTTCGACGATCGCGCGTCGCGGACACCTCTTGCCGTGTTGTGCCCGGTTCGACGATGGCGTTCGCGGACACCTGCTCGTGCCGCGGAGGCGCGGACCGCACTCCTCGCGGGGACCCCGTCGCTTCGCTCTCGCCCCGCTCCGGGGTGTGGCCCACGCCTCCGCTCCCTTGCATGGTGGTTCGAACGTCGCGCGTCGCTTCGCTCGCGAAGCACGTCACAGCGTCTCGTCGCTTCTGCTCCATGAAGTCGCGGCCGAGTTTGCGATCGGCTTCGTACTGGTTGTGCGCGGGGCAGAGCAGTCGCAGGTTGTCGGCGGTGGTGCGGCCGCCCTGCGCGATCGGCACGATGTGGTCGTACTCGAGGTCGGCGCGGCATTCGCAGCGCAAACCATCGTCGGTCATGAATGCGCACTGGCCCAGGTCGCGCTGATAGACCTGCGCCTTGAGCTGCGCCGGGATGTAGCGGCCGCGTGCGGGCACAGCGCTCGTGCCGCGCGACTCGGTGTGCAGACCGTGGCGCGCCTTCTCGCGGTCTTTCACGAGCGACTTGAGCGCCAGGGTGAACACCGTGGCGAGATCGCCCGGCGCGACCTCGGCGCCGAGCAGCTCCTGCGCACGCAGCAACAACTCATGCGTCGCACGTGCCACGGTGAACTGGTAGGCGACCTGCTCGGCACTCAACGGGATTGCGCGCCCGCGCGGAAGTGGATCCTTCGAGTCCGCGGATCTGCTCGTTTTCGAGAGGGCAACTCGCGATGTCGCGAGTTGTCCCTTCTCATCGGGCTCGTTTTCGCTCGAAGTGGTACCCGCGTCCGCGGGAGTGCGCGAACCGTCCTTGTTCACGAACTCCATGCGGGTGGCGAGCGCCGACTGCGGGAAACGAGCGGCGAGCCATTCCTGCGACGCCGCGTGACTCTTGTGCGCGAGTCCA
>JAIOPA010000335.1 GCA_021414165.1 Candidatus Eiseniibacteriota bacterium | reverse complement strand
CTCGAGAACCTTTTCAAGAAGCCGTTCACGGTCCAGTACCCCGAAGAGAAGCTCGAGATGTTCCCGCGCTTCCGCGGCAAGCACATCCTGGCGCGTCACGCCGATGGGCTCGAGCGCTGCGTGGGCTGTGAGCTGTGCGCGGTCGCCTGCCCGGCGGACGCCATCTTCGTGAAGGCCGCCGAGAACGACCCGGCGAACCCGGTCTCGCACGGCGAGCGCTATGCCGAGCGCTACGAGATCAACATGCTGCGCTGCATCTTCTGCGGCATGTGCGAAGAGGCCTGCCCCGAGGACGCGATCTGGCTCGAGAAGGACTACGAGCTGTCGGACTACACGCGCGACGCGTTCATCTACACCAAGGCCGAGTTGGTGGTGCCGACCGAGCAGAACGGTTACCTGCCAACGCGATAAGCGAGCCTCGCGAGCGCTCTGGAAAGAGGCGGCGGTCCCCATGGGATCGCCGCCTCTTGGTTCTTCATGCAGCCCAGGATCGCGCTCCGCGGGAACGCGCGCTCAGCCAAGCTGCGCGAGGATCTTGTTCGCGAGCACCGGCCACGCCCACGGTGCCGCACTCGCGGGCCCGTTCGCAGCGAGCCGCTCACGCAACGCCACATCGCGCAGCATGCGAGCGAGTGCGGCACGCAGCGGCCACTCGTGCCGCCAGCTCACCAGCGCGTTCTCGCCATGGCGCGCGAAGTCGGTGGTGCCGCTGCGCGTGCACACCAGTGCGCAGCCGCTGGCGAGCGACTCGAGCGCGGTGTTGCACCAGCCGGCCTTCTTCTCGGCGGCCACGAACACGTGGCTCGACTGGTAGAGCCGTACCAACTCGTCCTGTGACGGGTTCAGCACGAAGCGCGCGTTGGGGGGCAGCGGAGCGCCATCGCGCGGGTCCTGGCGATTCGTCTCGGGATCGATCGCGTCGAACAACACGGTCTCGAACGCAGGCACGCGTCCCACGAGGCCCGCGAGCGCGCGCAACACCAGGTCGGTGCCCTTCTTGGCGCGCGAGCGCCGGCCGTTCACCAGCACGCGCAGCGGACTCGCGGCACGCGCGCGGGCATCGGGCGCGAAACGCTCGGGCCGGATTCCGCCGATGCCATCGAGCACGCCAGCCCGTGTGCGGCGCGCGAGCGCGGCGCGCAGCGGCCCGGAGTTGGCCATGAGCGTGACGGCAGGATCGGCGAGTGCCTGCGCCAGACCGGGGTCGCCTTCGAGCACGCAGTAGTACACATGCCGCGCCGCGCGGTGGGAGCGGAACGCGGCGAACGAGTGCGTGTCGCCGCAGATGGCCAGGTCGGCCTCGTGTGAGCCTGCCTGGTCGGTGCGGAGCACGGCGCCCGCGAACGGCAGCCAGCCCGGCGCGGTTCCGGCGGGGTGATGGAGCGTGACCGCATGCCCCAGCGCCACCCACTCGTTGCCGAGTTCGAGATAGCGGCGCACGCCGCCGAACACGCCCACGTGGGGCAGGAACAGGCTGATCCTCACGCGCGGCAAGGTAGCAGAGCACACGACCGCGCGCAGGTGCCGTTCCAATCCGGAACGCCCCGCCGTCCCACTCTGGAACGCAGCCCCGTCCCATGCTGGAACGCCTTACAAACGCCTGCGTGCGGGCCCCGCGGATTCATTGGGGTTCTCGCGGCATCGGGTCGCCACGCATGCGTGGCACGAAGGGTGCAGTAGAGCAGGACACGAGGCCGCCGCGTGTCATTCCTGTCACGCGTGACCCTGAAGCACATAGAGACCCCAAGGAGGTTCACCATGTCACTCATCCGTTGGACGCCGCGCCGCAATGGCACCGAACTCGCCACGATCTCGAACGAGATGGATCGTCTGTTCGACGATCTCATGACGCCCAGGACCCCGGCCCGCCGCTCGGGCTCGCTGGTTCCCGCCGTCGACGTGGAGGAGACGAGTGATGCCTACACGTTCCGGGCCGACCTGCCGGGCGTGGACGCCAAGGACGTGAAGGTCTCCGTGACCGGGGACACACTCACGT
>JAIOPA010000044.1 GCA_021414165.1 Candidatus Eiseniibacteriota bacterium | reverse complement strand
GCGATGCGACCGGGGCCGCCGGCTGGCGCAGCCCGCTCCCGGCGGAGAATGCGCGACCCTCCCGCACGCTCGGCTCATCGGAAGAGTTGCGCGGTCCTACCCGTTCCTACCCGGTCATGGCCGGGCGCCCCGGACCGCGAAAAGCCGAACGCGGGGGCAAGGCTGAACAATTCCCTTGCCCCTCGTGAACATGCAGGTCTAGCCTTGGTTCGACCCGGGCGACTGTGCGCCGCAGCTCCATGACGAGGACCCCCGTATCTGCCCTCTCAGGATCTCTGGCACATAGGTTCGGGTTTTTTTGGCCGCGCAGTGGGCGTGGCTCGTACTGGGAACACGAAAGGCCTCATGTACCGCAAGTCGATCCATCAGCTGCTCATCCTCCTCATGGTCCTCGGCCTCGCCGGGACCGGCGCGAGCATGGCGCCGCGCGTCGCCCGGGCGGATTACTCGCCCATCGGTGACCCGCCGCCGCCTCCGCCGGATAACGGTGTGGGTGATCCCGATGCTCCTGGCAACGGTCGCGGCATGCCGCATCCGGGTGCAGGGCGGGGTGGCTCGAACCAGCTTCGCGGCACGGCCGTGAGTGGTTCGCGTGCAGTGGGCTTTGAAGGCTGGATGTTGCGATTCCGTACGGTTGCTGCCGTGTGGTACCGCGCGTTCCTCCGCTTCTAGTCGCAAGACTCGAAGCGGTGAGCACGCGCGGTCCGCACTGCGGGCCGTGGGTGTGAGTTGACCGGAGAACCGGCGTGTTGAACGACGACCGAAAGCAGATCGCGTACCTCGAAGGACGGCTGGCGCCGTCCGGGCCCACTGCGCCCGGAACGGAACCCGCTGATCTGGAGATGCTCGCCGATCTGTACATGCAGGCCGACAGCTACCTGCCCGCGCTCGAGACGATCGATCGCGTGCTGTCGCTGCCGGCTTCGCGTCGGTTGTCGGCCGAGCGCCGGGTCTCTCTCGAAGCCAAGGCCCTCGCTTGCCGCCTGGCGCGCGGCGAAGCACAGGCCGCGGTGGCACAGGCGCGCGAGATCCTGCGCGACATGCCGTCGGGCATCGATGGCCTGCGCGTGCGGGTGCTGGTCGATCTGGCTCGCGCCGAGTTCGACCTGGGCCGCATTCAAGAGGCCGGCACGTCGGCCGCGGCCGCACTCGAGCTGGCCGAGCGTATCGGCGACCGCTCGCGTTCGGGCTCCGCGCTCATGTTGCTCGGCAACACGGCGTACCGCAGTGGCGATCTGGCCATTGCCCGCGATTACCACGAGCAGGCGCTCGGCATCTTCCGCCGTCTGGGCGACGAACCTCGTGCCGCGCTGGCGCGCAACAACATCGGCCTCATCCACAAGCAGCTCTGCGAGTGGGATTCGGCCGCGCAGTGCTTCGAGGTGGTGCTAGACACGTACCAGCGTCTGGGCATGTTCGCCGAGACCGCGCTGCCGCTCATGAACCTCGGCATCGTCCATTACAAGATGGGCGCCTGGACCGCCGCCGAGACCAACTACCACGACTGTGAAGCCGTCGCCTCGCGCGTCGGCAACGAACTCATGCTGGCCCGCGTGGCCATTGGCCTCGGCAACGTGGCGCGTCTGCAGCGCCGCTTCGCCGAGTCCGAGACGCATCTGCTCGCCGCCCTCGACCGCGCGCGCCGTACCAGTGCGCTGCGCGAAGAAGTGCTGGCGCTCGAGTTCCTGGGCGAGCTCGACTTCGATCGCGGCCGCGCCGAGGCCGCCGTGTCGCGTTATCACGAGGCGCTCGCGCTGGCCGAGAAGACGCAGCCCGAGGGCGACCTGGTGGTCGAGCTCGAGCGCCGTCGCGCCGAGGCGCTCATGGGCATCGGCCGCCTCGACGAGGCCGAACGCGCGCTCGATCGCGCCACCCGGCTGTCGCGCTTCACCGACGATCGTCTGGAGCACGCCATCGCGCACCGCGTGGCCGGCGAACTGGCCATGGCGCGCGGCCAGCGGCTCGATGCCCGCGAGCGCTGGACGCAGGCCGCACAGCTGCTGGGCGCCTGCCGCGACCGCTACGAACTCGCGCGTGTGCAGGCGTTGCTGGCGCGCACCGCCGACGAACCGCGCGCCGCGCGCCTGCATGCGCTGCGGGCCTGCGCGCTCTTCGCCGAGCTGGGTGCCACGCACGCGCTCGAGATCGCCGAGGGCGATCTGGCGCGGCTCATGGGGCCTGCTCCCGTCACGGCGCCGACCCGCACGGATTCTCTGCTCGGCAAGCGCCATCGCGCGCCGGGGCTCGTGGCCTGCTCCACGGGCATGGCCACGGTCGAACGTCTGGCGCGACGCGCTGCAGCCACGGAACTCTCGGTGCTCGTGACCGGTGAGACCGGCACCGGCAAGGAGCTGGTCGCGCGCACCATCCACGCGCAGTCGCCGCGTGCGTCGCGCCCGTTCCTCGCCGTCAACTGCGGCGCGCTGCGCGCCGATCTGGCGCTCTCGCAGCTCTTCGGTCATCGCAAGGGTGCGTTCACCGGCGCGCATGCCGAGGGCACGGGCCTGGTCGAGTGTCGCAGCTGTTCGGGCACCGCAAGGGCGCGTTCACCGGTGCGCACGCCGAAGGCGTGGGCCTGGTCGAGGCCGCGCATGGCGGCACACTGTTCCTGGATGAAGCGGGCGAACTCCCGCTCGACGTGCAGGTCACGCTGCTGCGCTTCCTCGAGAGTGGCGAGTACATGCGCCTGGGTGAAACCCAGGTGCGCCGCGCCGACGTGCGGATCATCGCCGCCACGAACCGCGTGCTGCGCGGGGAAGAGGGCGAGAAGTCGTTCCGCCGCGACCTGCTGTACCGTTTGAACGAGATCGAGATCCGGCTGCCGGCGCTGCGCGAGCGCGTCGAGGACATCGTGCCGCTGGCGCGCCACTTCCTGTCGTTCTACGGCGGGCTCGAGGGCCCGCGTCTGGCCGCCGACGCCGAGAGCCTGCTGGTCTCGTACGGCTGGCCGGGCAACGTGCGCGAGCTTGAGAACGTCATGAAGCGGCTGGCCGCGCTGCACGGCGGCGAGGGTGAGCTGGACGCCACGGCCATCATGCCGCTCCTGTCCGAGACGCCGGTGCGCGCCACTGCGCTGGCCGATCGCCGTAGCAACGAGCGCGACGAGATCCTCGCCGCGTGGCGTCAGGCGCACGGCAACAAGAGCCGCTTGGCCGACCTGCTGGGCGTGAGCCGCAAGACGCTCTACGCGCGGCTCAAGCGCAACGACCTCAAGCTGTAGTTGCACGCGCCGCACGGCGCGCCACAAACGGGCAGTGCCTGAGCGATCGGGCACTGCCCGAATGCTTTTGCGTCGACACCGCTCGAGCAAGCTCGCGGTGACCGGTGAATGGGCGCAGAACCCGTGTCACGTCCGTGTTACCACCCCGGAATGTGTCACCCCCGGGGTGACACTCACGGAACCCTGTGTTCATGCGGGTGGAACGCGCATCGGGGGCCCAAGGTTGTCACCTCGCGCAGGTGACAGGGTGCATCCCCAGATTCATCACGATGGCTTCACACGCTTCGGCATGCATTCGCCAAGTCGTTGAACGCCAACGTTGTGCCCACGAAAGCGGCGCATCGGCACACGAGCGCACGCGATTGGCACGCACCCTGCTGTATGTCACCAACAGATACGGGCTGTGAGTCGTAGCTTCGCTCGCAGGCCCTGAGCGGCAGGAGATCTCGCTGGGGGAGTGGGATCTCGAGTTCGGATCGGATCGCGCGCAGATCGGCACCTCCATCGGCGCGCGGTCTTCCGGACCTCCACTCAGGACCAAGACTCGCAGCGGCAGTCGGCAGTGCATGGTTGCAGTGCAAGGACGCGGCAGCATCGGTTGTAGCAGCAGTGCAGGGCGCTTCCGGCGCCCAGGGGCTCGTACCCTCATCCACCTCTCGGAGCCAGGCCGCGCAGTCGCGCGACTCGACCTCGAGGAAGCCGAAGACCAAGGGGGGGATCGAAGCACACCAAGTCATCCGGTTGTTGCAGTAGCAGGTGCAGTACCGAAGTCGAAGCTCACCGTAGTACGCAGAAAAAAAACTGAATACGCCCGGTCAACGAAGCCGTGAGTACAGAGGAGTTCATCCCGGTCGCTCCCTGTACTTTCGGGAAGAGGCAGTCGGAGTCGAGGCAACTCGACCACCGGCTGCCTTTTCAATTGTGCCCACGCGCTGGGCCGAAGTGGCTCGACCCGCCGGGCCGCGCGGTGCTAGCGTGCCGCGCATGACGAACTCCGCTTCGAAGTCCCCGCTGCGCGCCGCACGCGCGCTTGTCCTGCTGATCGCCCTGGGCTCGTTCACGTTGGCACTCGCCGCTGGCTGTGGCGGCGGTAAGCCCGCCGGGTCTGCTGGCTCCGAGCCGGCACCCACGCCGGCGCCGGCCACGCCGGAGCCCACGCCAGCGTCCACCGACTCGATCGCCTCGGCCACGCCCACGCCGGCCCCGGCCGCCGGGGATGTGGGCGCCAAGGTGTTCGCCACGCGCTGCGCGCTCTGCCATGGCCCGTCGGGCCACGGCGATGGCGCGGCCTCCAAGGC
>JAIOPA010000317.1 GCA_021414165.1 Candidatus Eiseniibacteriota bacterium | reverse complement strand
GTGAGGCCGTCACGGAAGAACAGACGATAGCAACGCTCGGCCGCGGTGACCGCCTGCGGGCTGAACCCACGGCGTGCGAGGCCGATGCTGTTGATGCCGGCATTGCGCGGCGGGCTGCCGGCGGCCTTCACATAAGGCGCGACATCCTGCGCGATGCGCGAGCCGCCGCCGATCATGGCGTGGCGGCCGATGCGCGTGAACTGATGCACGACCGAGCCACCGCCCACGATCGCCCAGTCATCCACGACCACGTAGCCCGCCAGTTGCACGGCGTTGGCCAGGATCACGCGGTCGCCGATCGCGCAGTTATGCGCCACATGCGAGTACGCCATCATGAGCACGTGGCTGCCGATGCGCGTGGCGAAGCCCGGCTCGGTGGCCAGGTTCGCGGTGCAGTACTCGCGGAACACGTTGTGATCGCCGACCGTGAGGAACGACGGTTCGGCCGAGTACTTGAGGTCCTGCGGCGCCGAACCCAGCACGGCGCCATGGTGCAGATGATTGTCGCTGCCGAGCGTGGTCCAGCCCGTGAGCAACACGTGCGAGTCGATACGCGTGCGATCGCCCACCACGACGTGCGGGCCGACCACTGCGCCGGGGCCCACCACCACGTCAACTCCGAGCTGGGCCTTGGGATCGACGAACGAGGCCGGATGGATCTGGACGCTCATGAGCGCCGGTCCACGACGGTCGCGAGCAGTTCCGCTTCGGCAACGAGTTGGCCATCGACGAACGCCTCGCCGCGCATCTTCATGGTGCGGCGCTTCACGGAGATCAACGCGAGCTTGAAATGCAGCTGGTCACCCGGCACGACCGGGCGGCGGAACTTCGCGCCATCGATGCCCATGAAGTACATGAGCTTGTTGCCGGGGTCGCCCACCGAGTTCAGCATGAGCATGCCGCCGACCTGGGCCATGGCCTCGAGGATGAGCACCGCCGGCATGACGGGGTGGCCCGGGAAGTGGCCCTGGAAGAACGGCTCGTTGATCGTGACGTTCTTGAGCCCCTCGATGCTGCGGCCTTCCTCGATATTCGTGATGCGATCGACGAGCAGGAACGGATAGCGGTGCGGCAGCAGGTCCATGATCGCGGTGGTGTCCCACTCCTCCGGCGGCCCGCCCGGACGGCGGCCCGGCAGCGGCAGCGTCTCCTTGAGACGCTTCACGAACGCGACGTGGCCCTGATGCCCCGAGCGCTTCGCGGTCACATGGCCCAACAGCGGCCCACCGAGGATGAACAGATCGCCGATGAGGTCGAGGATCTTGTGGCGCACGAACTCGTCGGGCCAGCGCAACTGCTCGTCGTTGAGGACCTTGTCCTTGCCCACGACGATGGCGCTCTCCAACCGGCCGCCCTTGATCCAGCCCGACTGGCGCAACAACTCGAGGTCGCGCTCGAGCACGAACGTGCGAGCCGGTGCGATCTCGTTCAAGAAGTTCTCGGGCGTGACGGTGATCGTGCGCTCCTGCACGCCGATGAGCGGATGGTCGTACTCGATCATGAACGTGATCTTGAACAACTCATCGGGCACCGCGGTGAGCTCGACCTTGCCGTCGGACCAATGCACCGGCTTCGTGACCTTGATGTGGCGCGTCGGCTTGTCCTGATCCTCGAAGCCCGCCTGCATGAGCGCCGCGGCGATCTGCTTGGCGCTGCCGTCGTGGCCCTCGGGCACCTCCATGGTGCTCGTCTCGATGATCAGGTTGTCGATCCCGAGCCCCGCCACCGCGGCCAGTACGTGCTCCATGGTGTGCACCTGCACGCCGTCCTGCTGCAGGATCGTGCGGCGGCCCATGCCCGGATCGAAGTGCGCGTTCTCCGGCCGCACGCGGACCTCGGGACGATTCGGCAGGTCGGTGCGCACGAAGCGCACGCCATGACCCACCGGCGCCGGCAGGAACCGCATGATGCCCTTCTCGCCCGTGTGCAGCCCGACGCCCTCGATGGTGGCGACGCCCTTCACTGTCCGCTGCGGCCGTCCGCTCAACGCAAGCTCTCCTTCTGGCTCGATTCCAGCTTGTCCACTCGTGCCTCCAGTGCCTTGGTGCGCCCGGTGAGTTCGGGCAGCAGTTCAGGCAACCGGCGCAACCACGCATACAGCCGCA
>JAIOPA010000019.1 GCA_021414165.1 Candidatus Eiseniibacteriota bacterium | reverse complement strand
CGAGCCGCGCGTTGCGCTTGCGCACCGTCATGAGCACGAACAGTGCGAACGGGATGAGCGCCCATGCGGCCAGCGCGCGCGCGCCGCCCAGCCGCCACGCGAGCGGCGCGGCGGCGGCCAGCGCCAGCATGGCTTTCATCTGCGCACACTCGCGCCGTTGGCGGCGAAGCACTGGAGCGCGCCGCGCCCGAGCTTTGCGGAGTATGGCCGCCGCTGGCGCACGGGTCTGTGCTTCGGTCCGGGGCAGGCGCTGCGCATGTACGTGGGCCGGCCGGGCTTCGCGGAGCTGTTCGCGCGCAATGTGCATTATGCGGCCATGCTGGTGCTCGCCGTGGCCGCGCCGCTCGCGTTCTTGATCGGCGGCGCGCAGGCCCTCGCGGTATGGGCGCTGATCCCGTTGGCGTTGTTCGCGCTCATGTCGGTGCGCAAGCGCAATGCGCGGCTCGCGCTGCACTCGCTCACGACGTGGTCGGTCATGGCCGCGGGCACCGTGGTGGGCTTCGTGCGCGGCGGTCTGCCGGCGCCGGCCCCGGTCGAGGAGGCGGCATGAACGTGCACGTCGCCTGCGACAACGACATCTATCCGCCGCTCTTCGGCGCCACGCAGCGCCTGTTCGGACTGGCGCGCGGGCTCGCGAGCCGCGCCACGGTGCGCGCACTGTGCGTGGTGCCCAATCGCTCGCAGGGCGCGCGCGCCGAGACGGTGGCGGGCGTGGAGTTGCGTCGCGTGAAGTCGTGGCACACGAGCGTGGCGTGGTGGCTGGAGCGTGGCCGTGTCGCGCCGCTGTTCACCGCCGAGGGTGGCCATCGCGCGCGCGCCAACGCGTATCGCCGCGTACTGGGTGGGCCCGCCGACGTGCTCATGTGCGATCTCGCGCTCACGGGGTTGTTCGCCGGCTCACACGATGGCCTGCGCGTGTATCACGCGCACAATGTCGAGGCCGAGCGTTGGCGCACCATCGCGCCGCGCGTGCTGGGCCGTGACGCCTGGGGCCAGCGGCTCGCCGCGCTCGAGCGCCGCGCGGTCGCCGAGAGCGACGTGACCGTGGCGTGCACCGATGAAGATGCCGCCTTGCTCGCATCGCTGCACGGCGCACGCGACGTGGAGGTGATCGCGAACGGTTACGACGAGACGGTGCTGCAGCCCGCGAGCACTGAAGCGCGTACGCGCGCACGCGCCGCGTTGGGCATTGCCGGCGACGCCTATGTGGCCGCGTTCGTGGGCGGCGATTGGGGGCCGAACCATGACGCGCTCGCGTATCTGGTCGAGCACGTGGGCCCGAAGCTCGCGCATGACGGCGTGGTGCTGCTGGCGGTGGGCGCGGTCGCACGCCGCGTCATGGATCGCCGCGAACCCTGGTTGGTCGCGCGGCCCGAGACGCCGGACCTGAGCGCGGTCCTGGCCGCTGCCGATGCGGGCTTGAACCCGGTCACGAGCGGTGGAGGCAGCAACGTGAAGGTGCCGGGCTATCTGGCCATGGGGCTCGCGACCGTGTCCACATCGTTCGGCGTGCGCGGCTATGCGCCGCTCGCGAGTGCGGTGACGCTGGCCGACATGGACACCTTCGCCGACGTGCTACGAAGCCGCCCGCTTGGCTGGGCGGCCAAGGGGGAGAGCGCGCCGGTGGCGCTCGCGGATTATGCCTGGGGCACGCTCGGTGCGCGTCTCGGTGAACGGCTCGCGGCGCGTCTGGCCGCGCGTGGCCGGGGAGCCGCCTGATGCGCGTCGCCATGATCGGTCAGAAGGGCATCCCGGCTACCTACGGTGGCATCGAGCGTCACGTCGATGAGATCGCGCGCCGATTGGTGCCGCGCGGCATCGACGTGGACGTGTTCTGCCGGCTCTACTACACGCCGCCGGGCAGCGAGTACCACGGCATCGGGCTGCTGCGCCGCCCGAGCATCCACACCAAGCATCTGGACACCGCGACCCATGTCACGTGGGCCACGGCCGAGGCCATGCTGCGCCGCTACGACGTGGTGCACTTCCATGCGTTGGGGCCGGCCATCTTCGCGTCGCTGCCGCGCATCACTGGGGCCAAGACCGTGGTCACGGTGCACGGCCTCGATTGGCAGCGCGAGAAGTGGGGCAAGGCGGCTTCGTGGGTGTTGAAGCGCTGTGAGGGGCCGGCCGCTCACTTCCCGAACCGCACGATCGTGGTGAGCAAGACGCTGCGCGAGCACTTCAAGAACGAGCACAAGGTGGATGCGGCCTACATCCCGAACGGCACGCACATGCCGCAGCCGCGCGCGCCCAAGAAGCTCGCCGCGCTCGGGCTCGAGCCCGGCAAGTACGTGCTGTTCGTGGGCCGCCTGGTGCCCGAGAAGGGCGTGCACTACCTGTGCGAGGCGTTCAGCCGCATCGACACCGACATGAAGCTGGCGTTGGTGGGCGGGTTGAGCTTCTCGCAGGACTACGTGTCGGTGCTCAAGCGCTACGAGAGTGACCGGATCCGGTTGCTCGACTACGTGTTCGGCGAAGCCCTCGAGGAGCTGTGGAGCAACGCCTATTGCGTGGTGCAGCCCTCCACCATGGAAGGCTTGTCGATCGCGCTGCTCGAGGCGCTGTCGTACGGGCGCTGCGTGCTCGTGAGCGACATCCCCGAGAACATGGAAGTGGCCGAGGAGTGCGCGCTGTCGTTCCAGAGCAAGAACGTGGACGACCTGCAGCAGAAGCTCGCGCACCTCATTGCTCACCCCGAGGAGGTCGCGGCCTACGGTTCACGGGCCCGGGCGCACATCCAACAGCACTACTCGTGGGACAACGTGGCGGAGTCCACCGCGCGGCTCTACGAGGACCTCACGGGCAAGCCGCGGTTGAAGCGCTAGCGCATGGCGCGTACCCCGGCCCTGTGCTACTCGTTGTGACCTCATGACGACCTCGACTTCCTCGCGTGGCGCGCTGATCCTGGCCGGTGGCCGGGGCGAACGCTTCTGGCCCTGGAGCACGCCGGAGCGTCCCAAGCAGTTGCTGCCGCTCGCCTCGGGCGGCCGCACGCTGCTCGCGGCCACGTTCCAGCGCGCGCTCCAGCTCATGCCGGCCGAGCGCATCGTGATCATGACGAACGCCGCATTGGTGGCGGCCTGCGAGCGCGAGTGTCCGGGCGCGATCGTGGTGGGCGAGCCCATGGGCCGCAACACCGCGCCGGCCATTGCCGCCGCCGCGGCGTTCTTCGGCGACAGCGACGCGTTCGCGGTGCTGCCGAGCGATCACGCGATCGATGACGAGGCGGCCTTTGTCGCCGACTTCGACCGCGCGTTCACGTTGGCCGCGCGCGAGCCGCTGCTGGTCACGTTCGGCATCAAGCCCACGAGCCCCGAGACGAGCTTTGGTTACATCCAGCGCGGCGCGGCATTGTCCGATCGCGTGCACCGCGTGGCGCGGTTCACCGAGAAGCCCGATCTGGCGCGCGCGCAGGAGTACGTGGCGGGTGGCCAGCACGCCTGGAACAGCGGCATGTTCGTGTGGGGCAAGCGCACGTTCATGCAAGCGCTCTCGGTGGGCCGTCCGGCGGTCGCCGAGGCCTTTGCGGGCATGAGCTTCCGGCGCGGCGATGAGCGCGCGTTCGAGGCGGCGATCGGCCAGGTGTTCTCCACGGTCGAGTCGGTGTCGGTCGACTATGCCGTGCTCGAGGTGGCGCCCAATGTGGTCACGATCGAGGCGGCGTTCGACTGGGACGATCTCGGCAGTTGGAGCGCTTGGGCGCGCCGGCAGCCGGTGGATGCGCGCGGGAACGTCACGTGGGGCGACGCGGTGCCGGTCGACTGCGAGCGCTGCGTGATCGTGGGCGATGGCGCACCCACGGCGCCCATGGGATTGCAGGATATGGTGGTGGTGACGACGCCGCAGGGCACGCTGGTGTGCCGGCGCGAGGATTCCGAGCAGGTTCGGCGCGTGACGGAAGCCGTACGCGCCCGGAAAGGACGTCCATGACGACCTTGCGTAGCCGTTCGCTCACGCTGGGATGTGCGCTCGCACTGGTGCTGCTCGGCAGCACCCCGTTGCGTGCGCAGACCACGCCACCGGCACCACGTCCAGCGCCCGTGCGCACCGCGCCGGTGCGCGATTCGTTGCCATCGGCCGCTGCGCTCAAGGTGCTCGATCGCATCCCCGAGCCGATCCCCGCGTCGCAACTGGTGCCGCCGCCCGCCGGTGTGCGCGCCGCCGCGCCGGCCGAGGCCGCGGATTCGCTGCGCACGCCGGTGAGCGAGACGACGACCGATTCGAGCAGTAGCGGTGTGCCGGTGCCTGCGCCCACGCAGCCGCTCACGCAGCCGTCCTCGCCGGGGCTGGTGATGCCCGACACGCTGCCGCCGAGCGGCCCGCCCGCGGTGGCCGAGAGCCCCGCGCGTCCGGCCACGCCACCTGCCGATGGCGCCTGCTGGCGCGTGCAGGTGGCTGCGCCCGAGCAGCGCGACATGGCGGAGTCGCGGCGCGATGCCGCGCAGTCGTTGCTGCTGGTGCCCATGACGATCGAGACCGAGGGCGCGCTGCACAAGGTGCGCACGCGCGACTGCCTCACGCGCGAGGCCGCCGATGCGATCAAGCGCCGCGCGACCGACTCGGGCTTCGCGGGCGTGTTCCTGGTCAACACCGGTGCCGGTGCCATGGCCCCGGTGAAGCATGCGCCCGCCAAGAAGAAGCCCGTCGTGACCACCAAGCGCCGGAAGCGGTAGGACCTCGTCATGCCCTTGAGCAAGCGCCGGCTCATCATCCACGAGGATCAGCACTGGCGTTCGTTGCGGCCGCTCACCGATCTGTTGCCCGTGCCTGCGCTGGCCTTTGGCGCGTCGGATCTGGCGCGGCGCTGGCTGGACTACAGCCGCCTGCCGCTGTTCTCGATCGAGGCACGTGCCGAGGCCATGGCGGGTTGGCACGCGGCACCGGTGCCGGATACCTCGGCGATCGATCCCGCCGATGACGCCGTGGTGGTGAATGCCGCTGCGTTGCCCGGACCGTGGTTCGACTCGGTGCTCGAGTCGCGCACGCCGGCGTTGTTCCTGAGCAGCGGCCGCGTGGCCGCCGCCCGCTTGCCGCTCGCCATGCTGCGCGGGGGCATCGGCCGTGGCGCCGACTTCGAGATGGTGTTGTTGGGTTCGGCGCTCACCGCGCTGCCGGTGCAGGCCACGTTCCTCGACTGGCCGTGGGACCTCATGGCGCGCAACACCGAGGCGATCGCGCA
>JAIOPA010000316.1 GCA_021414165.1 Candidatus Eiseniibacteriota bacterium | reverse complement strand
GCTCGAGCAGCGGCATGAGCTCCTCGAACATCCGGATCTCGCCGCCCTTGATGCGCAGGTTCTCCCACAGGCTGCTCTTGCGGTTGTAGCGCTCGTCTCTCGACCAGAACTGCAACTCCTTCTGGTCGCACACCGGCAGATTGGCCTCGCGCAGGTAGACCTGCACGTGGTCGAGCAGCGTGACGGCGTCACGGAGCTGGAGCGATCGCGGCATGTGGCACTTCCCTCGCGTGAGGAGTGGCTGAACCCCTCGTGATCCGGGCTCAGCGCGACATCCTAATGCACGCCTGCGCCCGGCGCGGGAGTTGGTATGATGCCACCATGCTCACCGTGAACCTGTCCAGCCTATTGGGCCAGCCCGATGTGTCCGCGTTCCTGCGCGGGATCGTGGGGCGTGGGCGCTATGCGAACGCCTACCTGTTCCATGGGCCAGCGGGCGTGGGCAAGTGCACGGCGGCGCTGGCGTTTGCGCGCGCGGCGCTGTGCGAGCGCGTGACCGGGGCACTGCAGGCGAGCGCCGACACGGGTGCGTCGCTGTTCGATGCGGCTCCCGAAGCCGCGCCTGCGCCCGAGGCGCCTTCGGGTAACGACGCGTGCGGCGAGTGCCATGGCTGCAAGATGTCGCAGACGCTCCAGCACCCCGATCTGCCGTTCGTGTTCCCGCTGTCGGGCGAAGAGCGCCAGTTGGACGAGGCGTACTTCGAGATCCTCGGCCAGATGCGCTAGGACCCACTGCACGTGTTCACGTATGAGAAGGCGGCGAGCATCCGCATCTCGCAGACGCGTGAGCTGCTCGCCGAACTGGGCTATCGCCCGCACACGGCCGTGCGCCGTGTGGTGGTGGTGCGTGATTGCGATCGCATGCGCGAGGATCAGTTCAGCGCATTGCTCAAGAGTGTCGAAGAGCCGGGTGCGTCCACCGTGTGGGTGCTCACCACGTCGCGGCTGTCGCGCGTGCCGGTCACCATTCGATCGCGCTGCCAGAAGGTGCGGTTCATGCCGCTGCCCGAGGCCCTCGTGCGCGAGGTGCTCACCACGCAGGCCGAGGTCGACGAGAAGTCGGCGCGCATGCTGGCCGCGCTCTCGAACGGTTCGCTGGGCCGCGCGCTGGTCATGCGCGACGCCGAGCCCAGCATGAAGGAACAGCGCGACGCCGCACTGGCGTTGCTCCAACCGGCATTGGACGGCAAGCCCGAACA
>JAIOPA010000366.1 GCA_021414165.1 Candidatus Eiseniibacteriota bacterium | reverse complement strand
ACCATGGCGCGTATCATCGAAGCCGCCGAGTCGCAGGGCCTGCATGGCCTCGCCTCGGTGCGCCGCCGCCAGGACACTCGCCCCGAGGCCCTTGCGCTCAATGCCGTGCGCATTGCCGAGGACCTGCACGCCGTGGCACTGGTGGCGTTCACCGAGACGGGTGCGACCGCACGTCACATGGCCGTGCACCGGCATGGCATCCCGTTGCTCGCGTTCACCACGCGGCCCGAAGTGCGCAGCCAGTTGGCGCTGCTGTGGGGCTGCGAGACGTTCGTGGTGCCGCCCATGCATCACACGGACGAGATGATCATGAGCGCCGACAAGGCGCTGCTGGAGCTCGGCCGCGGCCGCGTGGGTGACTTCGTGGTGTTCGCCGCGGGCACGCCTCCGGGTGCTGCCGGCAGCACGAACACGCTGCGCGTGCACAAGCTGGGCGGCGAGTAACGCGCAAAGCGACCTGCCGCACGCTGGCCAGTTCACTCGCCCCGGGGCGATTGGGCTGTTCGCATGCTCCGCGTGGTTCATGACGCGCGACGTGGGATGCGGCGTGATGGTGACCCAGCGTGAGTGGCCGTGACTGCGCCAAGAGCGGTCGCGAACGATGGCAGCGGTCTCCGCGGTTCGTGGCGTCGCGCGCTTGCATCGCGACGTATCGGCGTTGGTAGGGTTCGTGCGTTGCCCCGAGCACCCCGCCGAGGAGACGAACAACTCATGCGCTATCGCCTGCAGGGACTCACGGACCACCTCTTCGCCATGCCCACGATCTGGTCGGGCATCGGGCGCGCGCTCGATGTGGGAGGCGTATTCGACAGCTACAACTTCGCGGACACGCCCGAGGAGACCGACGCTCGCGCCATCGCGTCGGACTGGAAGGCGATCGGTCTCGATCTCGAGGCCGCCATCCAACGCTCCGGCGACGAACATGACCAGGCGTCCCGATGACCTGCAGCCCCCGAACGACAGCAACACACCACAGCACACGAGCCTCACGGTGACTCACACCACCATGAGCGGCCCGCTTCCACACCCTGCGCTGGTGGAGCACTACGAACGCATATCGCCGGGCGCGGCGGACCGCATCTTCACTTATGCCGAGGACCAGCTCCGGCACCGGCACGAGATCGAGAAGCTCGTCGTGCAGACCCAGTCACGCGCGGTCGTGTTCGGCCAGTGGATCGCGCTCACCGTGATCCTGGCTGGCATGGGCCTGGGGGCGCTGCTCGCCTACACGGGTCAGTCGGTATGGGCATTCGCGAGCCTGCTCTCGCCACTGGCGACCGTGGCCGCGTTGTTCATCAAGGGCCGCCACGACGAGCGCATCGAACGCATCGCAAAGGCGCGGAGTGTTTGATAGCTAAGACCCAAACACACTGAACACGCGAATCGCCCCGGGGCGAGTGGATTGGCCAGTCGCGCTGACGAGAGCGTGGGGCGCTTGCGTTGAGCGACGATCAGCCGCGCAGCAGAGCGGCCAGCGCCTTCACGGCGCGGGCTCGATGCGAGATGGCGTTCTTCTCGGCATCGGACATCTGGGCATACGTGCGCGTCTCGCCGGCGGGCACGAACAGTGGGTCGTAGCCGAAGCCGTTGGTGCCGCGGGTCTCGTCGAGCAGGTGGCCTTCGAGCACGCCCTCGGCCACGAGTTCGCGGCCGTCGGGCCAGGCGCACACGCACACGGTGCGGAAGCGCGCGGTGCGTTGCTCGCTGGGCACGCCGGCCAGGTCGCGCAGCATGCGGGCCACGTTATCGGCGTAGGTGGCGTCGGGGCCGGCGAAGCGTGCGGAGTACACGCCGGGGGCGCCATGGAGTGCGTCGACCTCGAGGCCGGTGTCATCGGCGATCGCGGGCAGGCCGGTGGTGGCCACTGCGGCGCGCACCTTGATGCGGGCGTTCTCGAGCAGCGTCGTGCCGGTCTCCTCGGGAGACACGGCCGACGGCCACTCGCTCACGGCCTTCAACGTGACGCCGGGCAGCGCGAGCAACGCGTGCAGCTCGGCGGCCTTGTGCTTATTGAACGTGGCCACCACGAATGTGTCGTTCATCTCGCTCACGGCTACTCCGGCAACAAACCCGAGCCGCCGAGCAACCGGCGCTGGTGCGCGCTGATGCGCGAGATGCCGCGCTTGGCCAAGCGGATGAGCTCGCGCATCTGAGCATCGTTGAACGTCTTCTTCTCGCCGGTGCCCTGCAGCTCGATGAACTCGCCCTTGCCGGTCATGACCACGTTCATGTCGACCTCGGCGGAACTGT
>JAIOPA010000323.1 GCA_021414165.1 Candidatus Eiseniibacteriota bacterium | reverse complement strand
GCGCCGTGTACGGACCACCGTCGATCAGCGAGCGCACGCTGTCGGCCGGGATCTGGCGCGCGACCGCGATCGAATCCACGAGCAGGCCATACGTGTCGTCGAGCAGCGACTCCATGGCCGCGCGCGCATCGGGCGACAGCGAATCGCGCGTGTACGTCTCCACCGCCGACTTGAAGCGGCCGACATGCGCGAAGTTCGGCTTGATCCCCAGCTTGTCGTACGCGCCCATCATGAACATGGCCGACGCCGACAGGCCATCGAGCTGCAGTGTCGAGACGGGCGGCATGGCCAACCGGTCGGCGACCGAGGCGAGCACGTACTCCTTCTCGCCGCCGCCATCGAGGCTCGCGTACACCTTCTTGCCGCTGGCCTGGAACGCGCGCAGGGCCGCGGCCATCTCGCTCACGCGGGCCCAGCCCCAATCCACGCCGTCCAGGTGCAACACGATCGCATCCACCGAGCGGTCGTCCGCGGCGTTGTACACCGCGAACAGCAGGTCATGGAACGTGGGGCGCTCCTTGCGGAACACATCGAGCGACATGCTGGGTGGCGCCGGGCCCTCGTCCACGGAGTACGGCACGTCGAACACCAGCACGCGCGGCGCGATCGTGGTGTGCAGCGGGCGGCGCACTCGTTCGGCGACGTTCAACAGCACGGCACCGAGCGCGACGAACAGCGCGAGCATGAGCAACGCGCGGCGGCGGGACGACAGCATCGGGAGCCCTCCATTGCGATCCGACAGCGGGAAGGCCACAGGATGCCACAGTGGGAGTCTTGGCGCGCGGGCACGGCGCGGGGCCGCCGCCCAGGGGATGCGGCTAGAACCCGCGGCGGACGTCGAGCGCGAAGTACAGGCTGGTCGCGTCCTGCGACGGGTCCTCGTGGCTCTCGTAGCGCGCGCTGCCCGTGAGGCGCAGCCGCACGGCCGCCGGCAACCCGATGTCCGAGAACCACTCCCCCTCGACGAACAGGTACGAGGAGTGCAGATCGGGCTCGTCCAGCGTGACCGTGGCCGCCGAGCGGTCGTACTGCCGCCAGCCCGCCGAGGGCGAGATCGACCACCACTCGCGGCCATGCAGGCGCTCCAGTTCCACCGCAGCGGCCACCTCGCGGTAGCGCTCGGCCTCCACGCGCGGCGCCACCAGCCACTCGAACCGCGGACCCACCCGCACCGACCAGTCATGCGCCAGCGCCCAGCGCAGCGCCGGGCGGGCGTCGACCGTGTGGTAGTCGAAGTACACGCTCGTGTCGGCACGCTCGTAGCGATAACCGTCCACGCTGCTGGTGAACTCGGCGGTGAGCTTGTCGTGCAGCGGCACGAACAGGTTCAGATCGGCGCGGCCGCTCCAGTAGTCGTCGCGCGTCGACGCCGTGGAGTAGTACGGCCGGCGGCGGTCCAACTGCAGCTCGATCGCGCTCGAGCCGCCGCCCGGCAACAGCCGGCGCAGGGCGAACGCGCCGTGCTGCTCGATGTGATCGCGCGACACGGAGTCCGGGAACATGCGCGCATCGACGCCGTAGCCCAACTCGGTCTCCCACAGCGCATCGAGCGGCGCGTGCGACCAGCGCGCCCAGGCGCGGCCGGCATTACGATCGAGCGTGAGCAGCTCGGACGTGCCCGAGAAGCGCGCCCAGTCACCACCCGCGAGCAACTCGTAGGTGTTGGAGTGATCCAGGGAGACCGCGCGCAAGCGGCCCTCGGGGCGGAACCGGTACTCGCGCCGGTCGGATCCGAACGAACGATCGCGGCGCACGTCCAACTCGGGCACCAGTTGCGCCTTCCAGCCATCGCGCGGCGCACCCGTGAGTTCCAGGCGCGTGTAGCTGCGCAGCAGGTGGTCGCCCGCCGCCCCCTCCTGCCGGAGCGCGAAGCGCGCACCCCGCAGGAACGCGCCGGCGGCATCGAGCGCGGCCACGCCCGCGGTGCGGTACTCGGGGCTGCCGGTGAGCTTCCGGCCCGTGAACGTGGTGTCGTCGAACGTGTCCTCGTAGAAGCGCTCGTTCGTCATGTCGCTCGAGCCACCGAACTCGAAGCGCACGAACGACGTGTCATCACTGCTCCCGGCCCGCGCGGGGAGCCCGGTCAGGAGCAGCACAAGGCCCGCGCACGCGGCCAGGAGCCGGTGGCGGGCGATGTGGGTACAGCGATGACGCCGTGGAACGAGGATCAGGGGCGCCCCGCTCGGCCGGCCGAGCGCATGGCGCGGTCCGCCTGCTCGCGGGCCATCCGGGTGAGCCGGAGCGCCACGCGCGAGTGATTCGCCTGCGCCTCGGCCCGCGCTCGCGCCTGCAGGCTATCGGCGTTCTCGAGCAGCCGGGTGCTGCGCTCGTTGCTGTTAGCCGCCACCACCTCGTGGGCCCGGGCCAGGATGTCGTCGGTACGCTGGAGCGCGGCGCTCACCGTCTCCTCCAGCGATTCGCCGGCATTGCAGAGCTGCTGGGCACGCAGAGCCCGCTCACGCGCGCTCATGGTGAGCTGCAGCGCGGCCAGGTAGCGCGTCTCGCCGTACGCCTGCTCGGCGCGCGTCTGCATGTCGAGGGCCGTGCGCATGAGCTCGCGCACCGCGGGCACGTCACAGCCGGCCAGCCGGTCGCGTGCCCGGTCGAGCATCTCGCGGGTGCGGTTCAGCTGCTCCTGGACACGGCCCGGGTCGGGCAGGCCCTGCAGCAGGGCGATCGCGCGGTCAGCGTGGATGCGGGCGTCCATGGTGGCCCGGCCAGCAGCCGCCAGACGGCCATCATTGAGCGCCTGACGCGCAATCGTCTGCAATGCGACCGCTTGGTCGACCTCGGCAGCGGCCGTGGCATTGCCGGCAGAGGCCGCCAGCAGGTCGCGGGCGTGCTGGATGCGGCGATCGGTCTGGTCGACCGCATCGCGCACGCGCGAGCCATCCGGGGGCGGCAACTGGGCCAGGGCCGGTACCGCCAGCGTGGCTCCAAGCAGGGCGATCGTGATCGCCTTGAGGAACCGGGAACGAGTCAGCATGTCGGGGACCTCCGGATGAACGCCTCGTAGGGCGTCGTGGCAGCCAGAACCGGCCGCCAGGGCCAGTGGAGCGGCACCCGGGAAAGTAGCATTCCCCGTACCGCCGCCACAGCCCACCGGGAGATGCCCGGACCCACCTACGCCACAACGGGTTACGCCCCTCGTGGCAGAGTCCACCCCAACCGCCACACCTGCCCAGGTGCACCGATCGGTACGCTCCCGACCGCTCGGCTGCCCGCCGGCGGCCAACCCGATGACGCCGCCCGAGAGCAATGCGACCCGGCTCTCGCCTCTCGGTTGAGCCCAGGACATGCAGATCCAAGCCCCAGAAAGCACAAAAGCCCCGTCCGGTCTCCCGGACGGGGCTCTGCGATATTTAAGGGGCGGCGACCTACTCTCCCACCCGGTCTCCCGGGCAGTACCATCGGCGCTGGAGGGCTTAACTTCTCTGTTCGGAATGGGAAGAGGTGTTTCCCCTCCGCCATAGCCACCCCAAAATCAGAATGACAATCGAAATGAGACGCTGGGACACTCGTTTTGAAGCGCCTAAGAAATACCGGCCAAGCCTCTCGGGTTATTAGTACAGGTCGGCTGAAACCCTTACGGGCCTTACACCTCCTGCCTATCAACGTTGTAATCTCCAACGACCCTTACAGACATATAGTCTGGGATCCCTCATCTTAGGGTGTGTTTCGCGCTTAGAGGCTTTCAGCGCTTATCACTTCCGAACATAGCTACTCTGCAATGCCCTTGGCAGAACAGCAGATACACTAGAGGTTCGTTCGCTCCGGTCCTCTCGTACTAGGAGCAACTCCCCGCAAGGATCCTACGCCCACGATGGATAGGGACCGAACTGTCTCACGACGTTCTGAACCCAGCTCACGTACCGCTTTAATGGGCGAACAGCCCAACCCTTGGGACCTTCTCCAGCCCCAGGATGCGATGAGCCGACATCGAGGTGCCAAACCCACCCGTCGATGTGAACTCTCGGGGTAGATCAGCCTGTTATCCCCGGCGTACCTTTTATCCGTTAAGCGATGGCCTTTCCATACAGAACCACCGGATCACTAAGCCCTGCTTTCGCATCTGCTCGACCTGTCCGTCTCGCAGTCAAGCTCCCTTGTGCCTTTGCACTCCACGCGTGATTACCAACCACGCTGAGGGAACCTTTGGGCGCCTCCGTTACTCTTTAGGAGGCAACCGCCCCAGTTAAACTGCCCGCCTGGCAATGTCCCATGGCCGGATAACGGCTCAGGGTTAGAATCCCGATATTTCAAGGGTGGTATTTCAAGGTTGGCTCCACAAAGGCTAGCGCCCCTGCTTCAAAGCCTCCCACCTATCCTACACATGAAAGATCAGAACCCAATACCAGGTTACAGTAAAGGTGCACGGGGTCTTTCTGTCCAGTCGCGGGTAAGCGGCATCTTCACCGCTGCTACAGTTTCGCCGAGCGGTTGCAGGAGACAGCAGTCAACTCGTTACACCATTCGTGCAGGTCGGAACTTACCCGACAAGGAATTTCGCTACCTTAGGACCGTTATAGTTACGGCCGCCGTTTACCGGGGCTTCAGTTCAGAGCTTTGGCTTGCGCCGAACCCCTCTCTTTAACCTTCCGGCACCGGGCAGGTGTCACTCCCTATACGTCGCCTCATCGGCTTAGCAGAGAGATGTGTTTTTGGTAAACAGTCGGTTGACTCCATTCACTGCGGCCCAACTCGCTTCCGGGAGCAAGTCCCATGACGAATCGGGCACCCCTTCTTCCGAAGTTACGGGGCTATTTTGCCTAGTTCCTTCTGCAACTCTCACTCGAGCACCTTAGGATTCTCACCCCACCTACCTGTGTCGGATTACGGTACGGACACCTGGATGGCTCCACGCGGGACTTTTCTTGGCAGCATGATTAGGATCAGTTGGCTCGCCTTTCGGCTCGTTTCCCTGTCACGTCTCGGTTTGGAC
>JAIOPA010000322.1 GCA_021414165.1 Candidatus Eiseniibacteriota bacterium | reverse complement strand
GCCGGCGCCGGTCACCACGCGTGTGGTGCAGATCGCACCCGGACCCATGCCCACCTTCACACCATCGGCGCCAGCATCAGCCACGGCCTTGGCACCTTCACCGGTGCCCACATTGCCCACGACCAGCTGCGCATCGGGCAGTGCGTTCTTGAGCTTGCGCGTGGCCTCGATGACGCCGATCGAATGGCCGTGCGCCGAGTCGACCACGAGCGCATCGACTCCCGCGCGCACGAGTTCAGCCGCGCGCTCGAGATAGTCGCCCGCGGCGCCCACGGCGGCGGCCACTCGCAAGCGGCCCAGCTCATCCTTGCAGGCGTGCGGATGCTTGATGCGCTTCTCGATGTCCTTCACGGTGATCAAGCCCTTGAGCATCATGTGCTCATCGACCACCGGCAGCTTCTCGATGCGATGCTTGGCGAGGATCGCGCGCGCGGACTCGAGCGTGGTGCCCACGGGCGCCGTGATGAGCCGCGCCCGCGTCATGATCTGCGAGACCAGCAGCGTGGGGTCGTCCTCGAACCGCAGATCGCGGTTCGTGAGGATGCCAACGAGCTTGCCGTCCTCGGTGATCGGCACACCCGAGATATGGAAGCGCGCCATGATCGAGTGCGCCTCGGCGATGGTGGCCGACGGCGGCAGCGTGACCGGATCCACGATCATGCCGCTCTCGCTGCGCTTCACGCGATCGACCTGCGCGACCTGGTCCTCGATCGAGAGGTTCTTGTGGATCACACCGATGCCGCCGAGCCGCGCCATGGCGATGGCGAGCGGCGCCTCGGTGACCGTGTCCATGGCCGCGCTCACGATCGGGATGTTGACGCTGATCCCGCGCGTGAAGCGCGTGCGCGTCTCGACATCACGCGGATGGATCGCCGCGTATCGGGGCACCAGCAGGACGTCGTCGAACGTCAGGGCCTCGGGACCCACCTTGTCCGCCCACGCCACCCGGTCACTCACCCGCTACTCCCTTGGAGTTCGCGCCGGCTGCCCCGGCATCGGCCCGCGTGCTCGTGCACGCGAAAAGCGAACGGGCCGCGACGTGGTTCGTCGCGGCCCGCGGACTCACTTCTTGGCGCCCTTCGCCGTCTTGGGACGGCGGAAGTCGTAGTAGTAGTTGGCGCCGAATCGCACCTCGGCGAACACCGGCGCATCGTTCCAGCCCGACACCCACTTGTCGTCGGACTTGGAGAACGCGGTGTGCAGCGCGACCGTGCCCTCGAGCGACGTGTTCGGCAGCCGCTTCGAGAACTGCTCGTAGCCGAACTCGGCCGTGGCGCCCAGATGCGTGCCGCTGTGCAGCTCGCGGCTCACCGGGTCCTCGACGACCTTGCGGTGGTTCTGGACCACGACACGATAGATGGCAGGCCCCGCGCCCAGGTGCCAGCGCGAACGGCCGCCGCCACCGTAGTACTGGATCTGCGAGCCGGCGCCGATCAACTGCGTGATGTAGAACTGCTTCGACGTGCCTTCCGTCAGGAAGTTGGGATCCACGAACGGTGCCACGGCATGCGACACGTAACCGTTCCACGTGAACGTGGGGCTGATCTGCCAGCCCCAGTGCTTGTTGATCACGTAGCGATAGTGTCCGATGAAGCTCAAACGCGGCTGCGAGCCGTCGGCGTATTCGCCACCGCTCACGATGTACGAGCCGCCGATCTGAGCACCGATGGCACCGCGGCCGGGCAGGGCACCCTTGGTGGCCACGGAATCCGCCTTCTGGGCGTGGCTGACGCTGGCCGTGGCGATGAACAACAAGGCCACGACGAGGCCCAGGCGAAAGCGCGAGTTCATGCTTGGGAAACTCCTCGGAAAGCGAGAGATAGGTGTGGCCCGGTGCGGTAGGCGCGGCACATTAGGGGGCCCCCTCGCGGGGTGTCAAGAATCGCTGGCTCGATCGGATGGGCCGCTCTGCCGAGTCTCCTGACCAGCGGGTCATCAGGCTGGCACGCCGCCTCCGGAACGACGTCTGCGGCCTTCCGGCGACGCACTTGGGACCGTAAACCCCGGTCGCACCAATGCTCCCGACGGGGCACGGCCCTTGCGGTGGCCGGACCCGCCTCGCCGGGCGGGATCCCGCCACCCTGTCCCGCCTGCACCTCCCCACCCCGTCCCGCCGCAAGCCCTACGAATCACAACGAGTTCGGGGCCGGAAGCCGACCGGCCCCCGTTCCGCCCGGCGAGGTCTGGGTCCGGATCGACCCTCCGCGCACACCGTTCGTTGACACCCCCCTATGCGGCCCGTAGACTCCCACCCTCTTTAATGTCACGTGTGCGCCGGGGGGGCATTCCGCCTTCCCGGCGGTTGACCGTATGGGGGAGCCCATGACTCGCTCGGACCAGGGCAAACTACTCGGCGTGCTGGCCGTCACGGCATTGTCCCTGTGGTGCCTGTTCCCGTCCTATCAGTACTACACGATGACGCCTGCACAGCGGGAAGCCACTGAGCCCGCAAAGCTCGCGCAGATGCGCAAGCAGGCGATCCATCTGGGTCTCGATCTCCAGGGCGGCCTCCAGCTGCTCCTTGAGGTCGACACCAAGGGGCTCAAGCCCGCAGAGGCTCGCGACGCGGTCGAACGCGCTCGCGAGATCATCAACAATCGTATCGACCAGTTCGGCGTCGCCGAACCGCTGATCCAGATCGAGGGTCAGGACCGCATCGCGGTGCAGCTCCCGGGCCTCACGGACCGTGGGCGCGCGATCGACCTGATCGGCAAGACGGCTCTGCTCGAGTTCAAGCTCGTGCGGTCGGCCGACGAGCAGCGCGCCATCTTCACGCGTCTCGACAGCTGGCTCACGTCGCGTGGCATCACGGGCTCGGACACGGCGCTCGCCAAGACGCCGCTCACGGGTCTCATGATCGATGCCGGCTTCTTCCGCTCCGAGGACATCCCGAACGCGCAGAAGCTGCTCGCGACGGCTGGACTCGACTCCCTGATCCCGGCGGATACCGAGGTCCTGTGGGGTAGCGAGAACGAGTCGCGCGGCGGCATGAGCGGCCGTTCGATCTACGTGCTCAAGAAGACCGCCGAGATGACCGGTGGTTCGGTCGCCAGCGCCGAGGCTGCAGTCGGTCTGGACCAGACCAACCCGGGCGCCTGGGGCGTTCGCATGTCGATGACGCCCAAGGGCCGCGCGGACTTCTCGCGCGTCACCGGCGCCAACGTCGGCCGCCAGCTGGCCATCGTGCTCGACGGTGTCGTGCAGACGGCGCCGTTCATCCGCGACCGTATCCCCTCGGGTGATGCGTCCATCACGGGTGGCAACTTCGACGTGAACTACGCTCGCGACATCGCGATCGTGCTGCGCGCCGGCGCTCTGCCGCGTGCGGTCAAGGTGCTCGAGGAGCGCTCGGTCGGACCGTCGCTCGGTTCGGACTCGATCCAGCAGGGCCTCACGGCCGGCCTGATCGGTACGGGCATGGTCGTCGCGTTCATGGCCATCTACTACCAGCTCTCGGGCCTCATCGCGATCGCCGCGCTGCTGCTCAATCTGGTGTACCTGGTCGCCGCGATGGCGTACTTCGGCGCCACGCTCACGCTGCCCGGCATCGCCGGCATCGTGCTCACGGTCGGTATGGCCGTCGACACGAACGTGCTCATCTTCGAGCGTATCCGCGAAGAGATGCGGCACGGCAAGAGCATCCACGAGTCCGTCCGTCTCGGCTACGACCGCGCCTTCCGTACGATCTTCGACGCGCACTCGACCACGCTGATCTCGGCGCTGTTCCTGTTCCAGTTCGGCACGGGCCCCATCAAGGGCTTCGCCGTCACGCTGAGCATCGGTCTGATCGCGAACCTGTTCACCGCCGTCGTGTTCACGCGGTTGATCTACGACTTCTGGCTCGGCCGCGGCAAGGTCGAGCGTCTCAGTATCTGAGAGCGAGGACGATCCCATGTTGCAGCTCCTGGTCGGGACCGACATCCCGTTCATGAAGTTCCGCCGGATGGCCTATCTGTTCTCGGGCCTCCTCATGGCGGCCACGTTGTTCTGGTTCTTCACGAAGGGCCCCAAGTACAGCGTCGACTTCACCGGCGGCACGTTGCTGCAGGTGCGCACCAGCCAGCCGGTGCATCCCGACCAGCTGCGCAAGGCGCTCGAGGCTGATGGTGTCGCTGCCGAGATCCAGCAGCTCACGGGCGAGACCGAGAACGAGTACCTGATCCGGTTCCGCACCGATGGCGATGCGGTCGCTCAGGTGCAGAACGCCGTCACGAAGGGCATCCCGGGCGTCACGATGGAACTCCGTCGTAACGAGACCGTGGGCCCCAATGTCGGCGCGGATCTGCGGCAGAAGGCGATCATGGCCGTGCTCACGAGCCTTGGCGCGATCCTGCTGTACGTCGGGTTCCGCTACGAGTTCAAGTTCGCGCTCGGCGGCGTGCTCGCGCTGTTCCACGACGTGCTCGTCACGCTCGGCGCGCTCATGCTGACCGGCCGCGAGGTGTCGCTCACGGTCGTCGCGGCACTCCTCACGATCGCCGGCTACTCGATCAACGACACGATCGTCGTGTTCGACCGTATCCGTGAACGTGGCAAGGCGCTCCGCAAGGAGAAGCACTCGCGCGTCATGGACATGGCGGTCAACGAGACGCTGTCTCGTACCGTGATCACGGCGTTCACCGTGTTCCTCGCCTCGCTCGCACTGTTCGTGTGGGGCGGCGACGTGCTGCGCGACTTCTCGTTCGCGATGCTCGTCGGCGTGGTGTTCGGTACCTATTCGTCGGTGTACGTGGCCAGCGCCATCGCGCTGGACATCTGGATCTCGCTCGACCGTCAGAAGGGTGTCTCGGCCGAGTGAGCCTGCCCAAGACCGGGCAAGGAGATCGCATGCGTCAGTCCAGCCTCATCCGTGCGGCCCAGCAGGCCGTGCTCGCAGTCCTCGCGGTCGGCTTCATGAGCGGCTGCGACAAGTCGAACCCGATCGATCCGTCGCCGGGCAACGCCCCGGGCAGCACGCAGCTCCTGGGCTTCCAGGACGAGGCGCTGCCGTTCTTCAACATGCGGGACCCCGGCACGCCGGACGACACGATCGACGATCGCATCGTGAGCACCGAGACGTTCACGTTCGGTGGCGACACCACGGCGGCGATCCTGCAGGCCATCGATCGCTCGAATGCGAACCTGGTGCGTCCGTATCGTCGTGAAGGCACCGGGCCGTACCGCCGCGTGCTCGACTACGACGTGCCGGCGAGCGACCGCCAGATCGGCCGCAACACCGATCTGTTCGTGCTGCGCGATGCCGAGGGCGTCGTGGGCACGTCGGAGTACTTCGCCACGGCGCTCCTGAACGGTATCGAGACCACGGCGTCGCCGACGACCAACTCGATCAAGCCGTGGGGCCGCACGCAGACGTCGCTGGTGCTGAGCGTGGGCGACCTGCAGCGTGATTCGGTCCTGTCGCTGTCGTTCACGCCGGACCCGCGGGCTGCGGCCTACATCCTGGAGATCGCGGACTTCGACGACATCACGATCGAGCGCGAGTTGGGCTTTGCGGCTGCCACGCCCATGCCGGTGGCGTTGCCGCACCAGTTCAGCCAGTGGGGCTTCGTGCTGCCCGGCCAGGAGTCGTCGATCCGGATCCCGTTCAACAACGTGCCGTTCATCAAGGGCCAGTTCCCGATCACGCTGCTCTGCCGTGTGATCGCGCTGGATGCCACGGGTCACGTGATCGGCCGCGCCGACACCGACTTCATCAAGCGCGCGACGGGCCGTGATGACGCCGGCAACAACCTGTACGAGTTGGATCCGCTCGGTGGCTGGGTGATCACGCTGGATCCGTACCCGCGTGGCTACGGCCGTCCGCAGGCGATCGGTACGCGCGCTGCGGCGGGCGTTCTCACGGGTGATCAGGTCCGCAACATGGTCGGCTCGCAGATCACGGCCGGGCAGTCCAGCACGACGGTCGCCGCCCAGCGCTCCAGCATCGAGCGTGCGGCGCTCGCCCGTACCGGCAACCCGCTGCCCACCGCGACCATCGGCTTCGGCCAGACGGCGCCCAAGGGCACGTTCAACCCGGCGCGCCAGTAACAGCGTCCGTCAGCCGGTCACACGCTTCCGTCGGGGGAGGGCCACGCGCCCTCCCCCTTCGTGTTTCAATAGCGCCATGACCCCTTGGCCCCACCGGCTGCTCGCCAGCCTCGCTGCGCTCGCCCTGCTCGCCGCCCTGCACGCCCCGGCTGCGGCCGCCCCGAGCGCCGCCGGTGGCCGCTCGTTCGGCATCGCCCGGCTCAAGTACGGCGGCGGTGGCGACTGGTACGGCAACCAGACGTCGCTCCGGAACCTATTCAGCGCGCTGCGCCATCGCACCGCGATCCCGGTGTCGGGCGACGATGCTGCCGTGGTCGAGCCGGGCTCGGCCGGGCTCTTCCAGTTCCCGTTCGTCTTTGCGGCCGGCCATGGCAACATCAAGTTCACCGAGGCCGAGGGCGCCAACCTGCGGCGCTGGATCGACTCGGGCGGCTTCCTCTGGGTCGACGACGACTTCGGGCTCGCCCCGTCGTTCCGGCGCGAGATGAAGAAACTGTTCCCCGACGCCGAACTGGTCGAGATCCCGTTCGACCACGCCATCTTCCGCGAGCCCTACCCGTTCCCGGCCGGCCTGCCCAAGGTCCACGAGCACGATGGTGGCCCCGCGAAGGCGTTCGGCATTGTCCGCGACGGAAGGCTGGCGGTATTCTTCTCATTCGACAGCGACCTGGGTGACGGCCTCGAGGACGAGGACGTGCACAAGGATCCGCCCGAGAAGCGCGAAGCGGCCCTCCGCATGGCCATCAACATCGTGCAGTACGCGCTCACCCACTGACTCGTCCAGGCCGGCCGAGACCCCAAGACATGACGCCACGCACGCCGGCGACCCCACTCCGGGACCGTCTCCGCACCCTGCACACGCGCGTCCGCCGCGCGCTCGTGCTGCGCCACGCCCTGCGCGCCACCGCTGCTGCGATGGTGCTGCTCGTGTGCGTGGTCACGGCAGGACTCGTGCTGCCGCGCACGCCGCTCACTGCCGCGCTGCGTCTGGGGCTGTTCGCCGCGGGCGCGCTCGCAGCACTGGCGTTCGCGGTGCGCGGAGCGCTGCGCGAGCTGCCGCGCTGGGACACGTGGCTCGAATCGCTCGAGGCGCGCTTTGAGCCGCTGCGCTCGTGGCTGCGCAACGCACTCGACCTGGAGGCCGCGCCCGATGCGCACACGTCCGGCGAACTCGCGGGTGCCGTGCGCAGCGAGACCGAGCGCCGTGTCGATGCCGCGCCACTCGCCAGCACCGTGCCGCCGTTGGCCTGGCAGCGCCCTGCGGCTGCGGGATCGGCCGCCATGCTGTCGCTGACCGCTGCGCTGTTCCTGGCGCCCGGCCCCACGCTCGATGCGTGGCACACGCTGTGGGCGCCGCACACCGCCGCGCCGCCCGTCACGCTGGCGGTGGAACCCGGCAGCGTGGTGTTGGTGCCCGGCGCCTCGTTCGCGGTGCGCGCCGTGGTCTCGGGCAGCGAGGCCGCGCCGAGGCTTCTGGGCGAAGGCCACGCGCCGGCCGCCGTGCTCGAGGGCACCGCGAACGGTGCGCGACGCTGGCGATTCGATCTGCCGCCGGTCACGCGGGCGCGCGACTACTCGGTGCGTGTCGCCTCGGTCACGAGCCCGCGGTATCACATCGCGCTCGCGGGCGAGCCGCGCCCGGTGAGCTTCTCGGCCACGATCACGTCGCCGGCGTATGCGCGGCTGCCACTGCAGGCGGTCTCGGGCACGCGTGGCGATCTTGCAGCGCTCGCAGGCTCGCGCGCGGCGGTCGAGGTCACGTTCGATCGCGACCTCGAGTCGCTGTCGGCCGCGACCGGCCAGAGCGCCGCGGTGGCCTGGAACGCGGTCACCCCGCGGCGTTGGCGCGGCACCGTGGAGCTGCGCGGCGAGGGCGACTGGGAACTGCGCGCGCGTGCAGCGACCGGTGAGGGCCGCTTCAAGTACCGCCTGTCGGTCACACCCGATGCGCCGCCCGTGATCTCCGTGGCGCTGCCGGTGGGCGACATGGACCTGCCGGCCGGACAGCTCGTGCCCTACGACGTCATGGCGCAGGACGACCTCGGCATCTCGGAGCTGCAGCTCGAGTGGCGCAAGGACGCCGGCGACCCGTGGCACGTGCAGTCGCTGGCCTCGTTCCGCGACGAACCGCGCGAAGCGCGCGCCACCGCGCGCTGGGATGCCTCGCCACTCGCGCTCTTGCCGGGCGAGTCGGGCGTGTTCCGCTTCGTGGCGCTGGATAACGCGCGCCTCGGTGCGCGCGGCCGCGCCACGAGTGCCGAGTTCCGCGTGCGGTTCCCGTCGCTCAAGGATCTGTACGCGAGCATCGAGGACAAGCAGGACAACGTGGCCAAGGCGCTCGAGAAGGCCAAGCAGCAGACGCAGGAGCTGCAGAAGTCGCTCGACA
>JAIOPA010000321.1 GCA_021414165.1 Candidatus Eiseniibacteriota bacterium | reverse complement strand
TCTCGTCTCACGGCCATGCTGTTGTTCGCACTCGCGCTCGTGCCCGCCACATTGCACGCTCAGGGTGCCGACGTGCGTATCGATGTGAAGAGTGGCGCGATCGCGCGGCTGCCGTTGCGATGCGAGGCGCTCAAGGGGCCGGTGACCGGCAACGCGTCGGCGCGCATGGCCGACGAGGTGCTGGCGGCCGACCTGCAGGCGTCGGCGGTGTTCCAGACCGATCGCGAGTGGGCCAAGACGCCGGGCGCGGCCGAGCCGCAGTTCATCACGCTCGGCACCTGGAGCGTGACGGGCTCCACCGTGCGGCTGCACGGCGAGCTGCGCGACTTCCCGGGCCGCAAGCCGATCATGGCGCAGGACTACACGGGACCGCTCGCCGACTGGCGCCGGTTGCTGCATCGCTTCGCCGATGACTGCGTGCAGCAGATCACGGGCGAGCGTGGCGTGGCCGACTCGCGCATCGCGTTCGTGGTGCGCGAGGGGCAGAACAAGGAACTCTGGGTCATGGACGCCGACGGTGCCAACGCGCGCGCGCTCACCGCGGATCGCTCCATCGCGCAGTCGCCGTCGTGGTCGCCCGAGGGCTCGTTGCTGCTCTACACGTCGTGGCGCGGGGGCAACGGCCCGGCGGTCTGGGTCATGTCGCCGGATCAGAAGAAGCCGTTCCTGATCTCGGGCCGCAAGGGCCTCAACACGAGTGCCGCGTACTCGCCCGATGGCCAGCACATCGCCTGCACGCTCTCCATGGACGGCAATGCCGAGGTCTACCGGCTCGACGCTCGCGGCGGCAGCCCGCTGCGGCTCACGAACAGCCGAGCCATCGACACGTCGCCGGCCTGGTCGCCGACCGGTCGCGAGCTGGCGTTCACGTCGGACCGCTCGGGGCAGCCGCAGATCTACCTCATGGATGCCGAGGGCGGGAACGTGCGCCGGCTCACCTATGACGTGGACTACACCGACTCGCCGGCCTGGAGCCCCAAGGGCGACCGGATCGCGTTCGTGACCCGCGTGGGCGGCGGTTTCGATGTGTGGGTGAGCCGCGCCGACGGCACCGGGGCCAAGCCGGTGGTCACGGGCGGCAACAACGAGAATCCGCGCTGGTCCGCCGACGGCCGCCACCTCGTGTTCGCGTCCAACCGCGACGGAGGTTACGGTCTGTGGGTCACGGACCTCGACGGGCAGCTGCCGCGCAAGCTCGACACGGGTGGCAAGCGGGCGATGTCGCCGGCCTGGTCGCCTCGCAGGTCCAACAACTGATCTGGAACCCCCCCGTATTCGATCCCCGAGAACGATCCGTTCCGCACCATAGAGGAGGAGCCATCATGAAGCTGAGCCCCCGTTTCGTTGCACTCGCGCTCACCGCGCTGCTCGCCGTTGCTGTGACGGGCTGCGCCAAGAAGCCGGTCGCCACCACGCCGGTGCCGCCCGCGCCGACCACCACGCAGACCCCGACGCCCACGCCCACGCCGACCCCTGCGCCGCCGGCGCCGGAGCCCGTGAAGCCGGCCGTCGGTGCGAGCGATCTGCAGACGGTGTACTTCGAGTACGACTCGTTCACGCTGTCGGACAACGCGCGTGCCGCGCTCGATGCGAACGCCAAGCTCATGCGTGAGAACGCGGGGCTCGAGGTGTCGCTCGATGG
>JAIOPA010000320.1 GCA_021414165.1 Candidatus Eiseniibacteriota bacterium | reverse complement strand
CGTTCGCTCATCCGCGTCAGGCTCGTGCCATAGCGTTCGGTGGACGTGAAGAAGAACAGGGAGTCATCGGGACAGCGCAGGCGCGGGGCCGCCGCGACGGCAGGATGCGCGAGCGCGAACAACAACAGCAGAGCGAAGCCGGTGCGGAGCAAGGTCATACCAGGGTCCTAAGGGAGAGGGCGATCGGGGCGCTCTCCTTGGAACGGACCGGGCGCCGGATCGGTTGCATCCGGCGCCCCATCACACCGCGAACGCGGCTACGCCACCTCCCAGCGCGAGGCGAACCGCCGCGCGAGGAACAGGAACACCACCGTGAAGCCCGCCAGTGCGGCGACCTGCGGCAATAGCGCGCTCACGGGCTGCTCGCGCCAGAACACCTTCAAGTAGCCGTCCAACGCCCAGGCGTTGAACCCCACGAGCGAGAACTTCTGCAGCTGCTCGCTCATCAAGAAACGCGGGAACATGCTGCCGCCCAGGGCGTTCATCGACAGCACGAGCAGGTTGGCGAGGCCCGACAACTGCTGGCGCGTGCGCGACACCGTGGCGATGACCAGACCGAACGCGGCCGCAGCCATGGCCGTGGACACGGTCATGATCGCGAAGCCCGGCAGGTGCGACAGCAACGGCAGCTTGAACACGAACATGCCCCACACGAACATGACCGTGACCTGCACGCACGCCAGCGACGACACGTACAACCACTTGGCGAGCAAAAGGCCGTTCATACCCAGACCGCTCGTGAGCACGCGCTCGAGCGTGCCCGACTCGTTCTCTTCAATGAGCACACCGCCCGCGGACGCGGCCGAGAACATGATGAACATGACCGCGATGCCGGCGGCGTAGAACGCCACCATGGGGTTGTCGCGCTTCTCGCCGAGCACTTCCTGCTCGTCGACCCGCAGCGGCATGAACGTGTCACCACCGCCAGACGTACCGAGCGCCGAGCCGACGTCCGACACCCGCAGCACCGCGCGTTGCAACAGGCCCGTGACCACGCGCGAGCCCACCGGATCGCTCGGGTCGCGCAGCACCAGTGCATGCACGCCACCACCATCGAAGCGCATGAACGACGTGTCGATGCCCGCAGGCAGCACGAGCGCCGAGGGCACGTCGCCGGTCTTCACCCGTTCGGTCGCACGCGCTCGCGTGAGCGTGACCTCGGGCGCATCCTTGGCCGCGCCCGGCGCGGCTGCCGTGCGGATCACGCGCAGGCTCGAGTCGGCC
>JAIOPA010000319.1 GCA_021414165.1 Candidatus Eiseniibacteriota bacterium | reverse complement strand
GCTGGACCTTCGCGAGCTGGCGACCTCGATCGCTCGGGTGGCGCAGGGGCACCCCCCGGTGCAGTGGTGCTTCGAGCCCGGGCGCTGGCTGGTCGCCAACGCCGGGGTGCTCGTGAGCGAGGTGCTGTGGGACAAGCGCCGCCGCGACGCGCAGGGCGAGTCGCGCTTCGTGGTGCTCGCCGCCGGCATGAACGACCTGCTGCGCCCCGCGCTCTACGGCGCGCGCCATCGCCTGCACGTGCTCGCCCCGCGCGCGGGGGCGCACACGCCCGCGGACGTCGTGGGCCCGGTGTGCGAATCGGCCGACCGGTTCCTTGCCCAGGAGGCCTTGCCACCGCTCGAGAGCGGCGATGTCGTGGCCCTTCTGGATACCGGAGCCTATGGCAGTGTGATGTCGTCCAACTACAACGGCCGCAGTAGACTGGCCGAGGTGGTTCAAGTGAATGGTGAGCTTGCGGTGGTGCGCGGTCCCGAGCCGTTCGAGGCACGCATCGCACCGCTCGGATAGGATGCCGACCATGACGTCTCTGCATGAACTCGAGTCCAAGGTCCCTGGCGGTCTCACCGGGTCACGCCTCGTCGGCATGACCGTGCGTGGGGGCGAGCAAGTGATCGAGTGTGCGTTCGAATGGCCGAGCGAGCAGGACGGCCAGCCGCCGGTCCGCACCGCGCGGCTGCGGCTCACCGGCGTGGCGTGGTTCGACTTCGAACCACGCGACCCCAAGGCCACCAAGAAGGAACCGGCGATGCGCGTGACGAGCGACCCGCTCGATGCCGCAGCGCTCGCGGCCCTCGGCTTCCCGGCTCCGCCTGCGGGCACGTTCACGCACCGGCTGTTCGCAAACGGCACCGACGGCGCGCTGTGCTTCGCCGCCGCGGGCGCCGAGTTGGAGTGGGGCAACGGCTAGCCGGCACCCCGCGGCGGCCATGAGGACCACACCCTCCGCACGTCTTGACACCCCTGCCGCCCGCGTCGAGACTGGCCCGTCCGAACCCATTCCGACCCTGATCCGCCCCCTCGAAGCGTTCTCGTCGAGCGGAGCGGTGATGTTCCTTGTGAAAAGAGTCGCAAGGGCCCGAACACGGCCCGGCGCTCTCGCTCGAAAAGAGGTGCGCGGTGCTGCAGGTCGTGTGCGTCAAGCAGGTACCCGACTCCGATACGCGCGTGAAGGTGGCCGCCGATGGCCGCACGCTCGATCCCAATGGGGTCACGCTCGTCCTGAATCCCTACGACGAGTTCGCCGTCGAGCAGTCGCTGCGCGTGAAGGAAGCGCTCGCGGCCGGTGAAGTGGTCGCGGTCTCCCTGGGCAACGCCGGCGTGCAGACCACGCTGCGCAATGTGCTCGCACTGGGCGCTGATCGCGCGATCCATCTGAAGAGCGACACGCCCGCACCCGATGCGCTCGCGGTGGCGAAGGCGCTCGCCGAGGCCATCAAGGGCCTCGACGCCGGTCTCGTGTGGCTGGGCAAGTCGGCCATCGACGACGACGGCGCGCAGGTGGGGCCCATGCTGGCCACGCTGCTCGGCCGGCCGTGCGTGACGAACGTGTGCAAGTTCGAGTTGGCCGGCAACGTGGCCAAGGTCGAGCGCGAGATCGAGGGCGGCCGCGAGCAGCTCGAGGTGCCGCTGCCGGCCGTGTTCACGACCGACAAGGGGCTCAACGAGCCGCGCTTCGCGTCGCTCAAGGGCATCATGGCCGCCAAGAAGAAGAGCATCGAAGAGCGTCCGGTCGACCTGGGCGCCCCGAACGTCGAGCGCCTGGCGCTCGAGCTGCCGCCGCCGCGCGCGGCCGGCCGCATCGTGGGCGAGGGCGCTGGAGCGGTGGCCGAACTGGTGCGCGCGCTGCGCGAGGAGGCGAAGGTCCTATGAGCATCCTGGTCTACGCGGAACTCCGCGACGGTGCAGTGCGCCCGGTCACGCGCGAAGCGCTCGGTGAGGCCAAGCGCCTGGCCGCCACGCTCGGTGGCCCGGTCACGGTGGTGGCGTGTGCAGCAGCCGATGCCAGCTTCGCGGCCCTCGGTGAGGCGGGCGCCGACAAGGTGTTGTTCGCGCAGCATGCCGCGTTCGCGCGCTACGACTCCGCCGGCCACGCGGCCGCGGTGGCCGCAGCCGCCAAGGCGGTGGGTGCCAAGGCCGTGCTGATCCCGGCGTCGGCGGCCGGCAAGGATCTGGCGCCACGCGTGGCCGCGCTGCTCGGCGTGGGCATGGCGGGCGACTGCACCGCGCTCGATGCGTCGGGCGGCAAGCTGGTCGCGACGCGTCCGGTCATGGCGGGCAAGGCTTACGAGAAGCTGGCGTTCCCGCTGTCACCGGCGGTCGTCACGCTGCGTCCCAAGAACTTCGCGGCGGCTGCGCCCGAGGCGGGCAAGGCGGCTGCGGTCGAGGCGTTCGCGTTCACGTGGGATGCCGCCGCGCCGCGCGCGGTGGTCACGGGCGTCTCGGGCGAGAGCGGCGGCAAGGTCGACCTGACCGAGGCCGAGATCATCGTGAGCGGTGGCCGCGGTCTCAAGGCCCCCGAGCACTTCGCGCTCATCGAGAACCTGGCCGCAGCACTCGGCGCCACCGTGGGTGCGTCGCGCGCCGTGGTCGATGCCGGCTGGCGTCCGCATGGTGAGCAGGTCGGACAGACCGGCAAGACCGTGAGCCCCAAGCTGTATGTGGCCGTGGGCATCTCGGGTGCGATCCAGCATCTCGCCGGCATGTCGTCGTCGCGTTGCATCGTCGCGATCAACAAGGATCCC
This sequence comes from Candidatus Eiseniibacteriota bacterium, assembly GCA_021414165.1. Lineage (GTDB taxonomy): Bacteria > Eisenbacteria > RBG-16-71-46 > RBG-16-71-46 > RBG-16-71-46 > JAIOPA01. Next base: position 1,577 of record JAIOPA010000319.1, on the reverse strand, counting down.
GAAGCGCCCATCTTCAAGGTCGCGGACTATGGAGTGGTGGGCGATCTGTTCGAGGTCGTACCGGCACTCACGGATGCCATCCAGAAGTTGCATTGATTCAAGTGCTGCAGCGGCTTGACGTTGTCTTGGCCGCCGCGTAGCGTGCGCGGTTCGTGGGCGCATGACGTGTCCATTCACGGAGGATGACACTCGACATGCTCGAGTATCTGCCGGTCCTGCTGTTCGTGGCTGTGGGTCTGGGGTTCGGCGCTGTGACCATCGCCGCTTCCTCGCTCATCGTGCCGCGGCGCGTCTCACCCGAGAAGACCTCGGCGTACGAGTGCGGTGTGGATCCCGTCGGCGACGCTCGCGGGCGCTTCACGGTCAAGTTCTACATGGTGGCCGTGCTCTTCATCCTGTTCGACATCGAGGCGGTGTTCCTCTACCCGTGGGCGGTCTCGTTCCACTGGCTCGGGCTCTACGGCCTCATCGAGATGGTGCTGTTCATCGTCATCCTGCTCGCCGGCTACTTGTACTTGCTCAAGAAGCGCGCGCTCGAGTGGGAATGACCCGCACACCCCGAGGCCCTCGCCGATGACCGATCCCCGCGACAATCCGTTCCGCACCCTCGCCTCCGCAGCGCCGCCCAAGCGCGCTGCGGACCTCGTCATGCCGGTCAGCGAAGAAGACCGCATCCGCGAGGAGCTCGAGAGCAGCATCCTGTTCACGACCGTCGAGAGTGTCGTGAACTGGGCGCGCGCCAATGCCATCTGGCCGCTCGGCTTCGGTCTCGCGTGCTGCGCCATCGAGATGATGGCCATCGCCGGGCCGCGCTTCGACGTCTCGCGCTTCGGCGCCGAGGTGTTCCGTGGCTCGCCGCGTCAGGCCGACCTCATGATCGTCGCCGGACGGGTGAGCATCAAGATGGCGCCGGTGTTGCGCCAGCTCTACGACCAGATGCCGGATCCCAAGTGGGTCATCGCCATGGGCGCATGCAGCTCGTGCGGTGGCGTGTTCAACAACTACGCGATCCTCCAGGGCGTCGACAAGATCGTGCCGGTCGACGTGTACGTGCCCGGCTGTCCGCCGCGGCCCGAGGGTCTGATCCACGGCATCATGAAGCTGCAGGAGAAGATCCTGGTCTCGAAGATCGAGCTGGGACCGTTCCCGCGAAAGAAGAAGCGGAAGGCAGGCGTCTGATGGCCCTCACGACGGAGCGCGTCGAGCAGAAGCTGCGCGAGCAGTTCCCGGGCGTCGCGTTCGAGCGCCAGGTGGGCGAGGCGGTGCGCGACCACACGTTGTATGTGCCGGCCGAGAACCTGGTCGACGTGTTCACGTTCCTGCGTGACGACACCGAGCTGCAGTTCGCCATGCTGCCGTGGATGGGCGGCGCGGACTACATGCCGCGCGTGCCGCGCTTCGAGACCATCTACAACCTGCTTTCGCTCACGCACAATCTGCGCTTCACGCTCAAGGTGTTGATCAGCGAGGAGCAGCCCAAGGTGCCGACCGTGGTCGGTGTGTGGCCCACGGCCAACTGGCACGAGCGTGAAACCTACGACTTCTACGGCATCACGTTCACGGGGCACCCCGACATG
>JAIOPA010000318.1 GCA_021414165.1 Candidatus Eiseniibacteriota bacterium | reverse complement strand
GCCACGGCCATAGCACGCGGGGCCCGGATCCGCGCCCGCGCTCTCGGGGCCCACGCGCAACACGCCACCCGCATCGACGCGTGCGATGGAACCGCCGCCCGCCCCCACGGTGTGCACGTCGAGCGTGGCGCACAGCACCGGCACGCCCGCGATCTCGCGGGCGCGGCGGCGGGGTAAGGCATGCGGGTCGGGCGAGTTCAGGCGGGGGCCGCTTGCGGCACCCGCCGTAGCTCCCAACATCGCGCAATCCGTCGACGTGCCGCCCACATCGAGCGTGAGCGCCCGAGGATGCCCGCAGAGCCTCGCGGCACCCAGCGCTGCCCGCAGCCCCGCGGCAGGGCCCGAGAGGAGCTGGCGGACCGGCTCACGGGCCGCCTGCGCGGGCGGGGCGGTGCCTCCATGCGACAGCACCACCTCGAGCCGCGCACCTCGGGCCGCTGCGGCCACGCGCTGCAGGTAGCGCGCCACGCGCGGCATGAGGAACGCGTTCGCCACCGTGGTCGCGAACCGCTCGTACTCGCGGATCTCGGGCACCAGCTCGCTGGCCACGGTCACCGGCACGCCCAGCGCGCGCAGCGCACGCGCCAGCTGGCGTTCGTGCGCGGGCGTGGCCCACGCATGCAGCAACCCGATCGCCACGGCCTCGGGCTTGGTCGCGCGCACCGCACGCACCAAGCGCGCGATCTCGCGCGTCGTGAGCGGCGTGCGCACGCGGCCACCGGCCGCGACACGCTCGGCCACGCCCAACCGGCGCTCGCGCGGCACCAGCGGCGGCACTCGGCGCGGCTGCAGCGCGTACAGGTCGGGGCGGTCCTGTCGGCCGATCTCCAGCACGTCCTCGAAGCCCGCGGTGGTCACGAACGTGACGCGCGCGCCCTTGCGCTCGAGCAGCGCGTTCGTGGCCACCGTGGAGCCGTGCCGCACTTGAGTCGTGCGCGCCACCCCCGCACGGGCCAAGGCCGCAGCCACGGCCGCCGCGGGATCGGCCGGTGTGGACGGCACCTTGAACGCGAGGCGTTGCCCGTCGCGCCACGCCACCACGTCGGTGAACGTGCCGCCCGTGTCGATGCCGATCGCCTGTGCGGCCGGCTCAGCCTTGCGGCGCGCGGCCACGCTTCCTCCAGCGCTCGAACACGAACACCAGCACCACGGCCAGCACGACCAACAACAGCACCCACGGCGGGATCGGGAACTCGTGCCCGAGCCAGGCCAGCAGCGCGAAGTACGGGATCCCGCCGATGAGCACCGCGATGAAGTAGCGCAACAGCGAGTAGTTGCCGGCCGCGGCCACGATCTTGATGGGCGCATCGGGGATCGGCGTGGCGCGCGCGATCACGATGGCCAGGAACGACGCCGAGGGCGATGCCGCGAGTGCCTTCTCGATGGTGTCACGCGAGGGCGCGAACTTCTTGACCCACGGCCAGTCGGTGGCCAGCACCCAGCGGAACAATCGCAGCTGCACCGTGCTGCCAAGGCCGGCCGAGGCCGCACCGAACACGCCCACCTGCCAGGGCTCGAAGTGCGGCGCGTACGCCAACAGCAACGGCGTGGTGAGTGCCGCGAACATGGCGTTGTCGATGAACAGCAGCAGACACAGCATGGGCAACGACAGCTCGGGCGGCGCGAGCTTCAAGAGGTCGGACCAGAACGACATCAGCAGACCGGGCACAGGGCCTCCGGAGCGATCAGCGCAGGGCGTGAGCGCGCACAGTGCCCGAGCCCACACGCGCGGGCAACCCGGGCGCCCGATGCACGAACGCCCGCCTCCCTTGCAAGGGAAGCGGGCGTTCGCGCGAAGCAGCCAGCGTTACGAGATGACCTCGGCGCTGCTCGGCCCGGCCGGCGGCGGCACGGGGCCCGACGGCGGCATGTCCGGCGGCGCACCACCGCCCGAACCCGGACGCATGCGCCCCCACCACGTCTGCAGGCTGCGGCGGTCGTACTCGCCGCGCACCAGCGCGCCGGCGCCGATCGTGCCCAGCACCCACAGGCCGATGAAGTGGAACGCGGTCAGGATGCCGCCCACGAATCCGAACACCGGCACCACGTGGAACAGGTCCGACGCGATGCGCAGACCATGGAGCGCGATGCCGCCCCACAGCACGGCCTGCATGAGCGTGGCCTCGCCGGTGCGGAACTTGGGATACAGCCGGTGGCCCAGGATGCCGTAGCCCACGACCGTGCCCCACATGGCCGCGACCACGAAGAACGCGCAGTAGGCCAGCCCGACCGCAGCGGCGAGCGGGATACCGATGATCGTGATGCACAGGAGTGCGACGACCAGCGCCAGCGCGATCACGCTCGGGATGAGCAGCGCCCACATGAGCAGGCCCACCACGAACGACGAGCCCGGGTCACGATGGATGAAGTCGATCGCGTGCTGCGTACGGCCCGGCGCGAGCTTCACGATGAGCCAGGCGATCGCCAGCATGAGCAGCAGGCCCATGGCGTGCGCGACCATCTGGAAACCGGTGCCGACCACCGCGAGCATGGGAAAGAAGATCTTGGCGCCCGGCGTGCGCGGCGCAGTGACGCGCTGACCGCCCACCGTGGAGCCGGTCTCCTCGCGCAGCGTGCCGCCGATGCAGACCACGTCGCCATCGACGCGTGCGCCCTCGACCAGCGTGAGGTCGCCACCCATGGCCGACACGTTGCCCTTCACTTGGCCCTTCACCTCGACGTCGCCGCCGAAGCTGACCACGTCGCCGTCGACCACCTGATCGCGTTCCACCGTGACGTCGCTGCCGAAGCGCACGACGTCGCCGCTGGTGCTGCGGGTGCGCGGCTCATCGGGCGGCTCGGGCGTATCGGGGGTGTCGGGCGCGTCGACCACCACCGCGCCGACGGCGGCAGCCGAATCGGCTGCGGCAACGGCACGGTCACGCGCATCGATCGCCGCCACGCTCTCGGCGGGCACCGGGCGGAACCGCATGGTGCGGGGCTCGGCCATGGCCACCCACGGGCTGGCCAGGAGCATCGCCAAAAGGGCCAGCAGGCCGGTCTGGAGTCGTTCGGGGAGTCTGCGCATCTTGCTACCTCCGGTCGTCACACCGTGGACGCCGCCCCCGTGGAGTGGCCAGGACCGGCCGGGGCCGTCCGCGACGCCCCGGCTGGGGGCGTGGCGGGCGACAGGACCGGCTCGGCCCGTTCCGTCACGGGGCCGTTACATGCTGTGCCCTCGATACGCGGCAGGGCGGCCCCGGGTTGCCACCCGGAGCAGAAAACCGAAGGGGAGTCGCGAACTACGCGACTCCCCAAGGTCACACACGATCCACAGAAGGCAGAAGCCTTAGTGGGCCGCCGTCGAATCAGCAGCCATGGTCGACGTGGAATCCATCGAGCCCATCGCCGTGCTGTCCGTCGTCTCCGTCGGCGTCGTCTCGGTGGCGGCCGGCGTCTCCTCAGCCTTCTTGCCACAGCCCACAGCAACGAACGCGAGAGCCAGAGCCATCAGCGCCAGAATAAAGAGCTTACGCATCGTGTGCACGTTCACCTCCTTCCACGCTGTCACTCTCCGGACATCCGCCGGGAGCGACCGTGTTTTTCCCAAAGTCCAGTTGAGGTAGGTGCCCAGAAAAAAACACCACTGTGTAGCGAGCGGTGTCGGGCAGGCTGCGTCCTTGCGCGTATGCGGTTGTGATCGCGGCCAGAGTGCATGCCTTGCGGCGGGGCACCCTCCCCAGAAAAGCGAACCGCAGGCTAGGCACGATAGGATTCCTTGTCAACCCTGTTTCGCGCTCCGGAACCCGGTCCAAAAGGCTCAAATCGTGTTCTGACAACACTTTGACTCAGAATAGACCCCGCGAGATATCCCAGGATCACCTGAAAATGACCTCGCGGTGACCTCAGTGCGGCGCTTTTCCCTCGCGCATGAGGCGCTTGGCCGGGCTCTCCGGGAGTGGTTTGAGGCCCGCGGGCGGCGTGTGCAGCACATGGGGCCGGTACGCCGCCATGGTGAACGTGGGGCTCGTGGTCTCGGTGTGGCACTTGCGGCACGTGGCCTCGGCGACCGTGTTGCCCTCGTCGACCCACTTGCGGTGATCGGTGCCCATGCCGTGACACGACTCGCACTGCACGTTGCCGAGCCGCGCGGCATCGTCGGCGGTACGGAACCCGCCGGGCTCGCGATAACCCGTCACATGGCAGCCCACGCAGGCCGGCGTCGATTCCTTGTGCTGCTCGGTGAGCGTGGCCCACGCCTTGGCGTGCGGGCTCTGCTTCCACTGCTCGAACTCCGGCACGTGGCACTTGATGCAGTTCGACATGCCCACATAGTGGGCCACGTTGGCGCCGGGCGTGACACCCGCGCCCATGGCCGCATCGCGCGCCTGCAGGTGCGCGTTCATGGAATCCTCGAACGCCTTCACACGCGCCTCCATGGCGGGCTGATTGCGAACGGCGGGATCCAGCACCACGGTCTTCGCCGCCACGTCGAGCACGCGGCGCTCCTTCGTGAGCCGTACGTCGGCCACGCCCACGTGCCAGCCCTGATTGCCGCCGTACAGCGCGATCGCGCCCGCGACCTTCTGGCCCGACGGCAGCACCGGCACGCCACCACCGCCGACCACGAGATCGATGCCCTTCACGCGTGTCGCGAGCGACTCGCCCTCGGCCTTGCCCAACTGCGACAGCAGCACCACGATCTCGGCGCCGGCCTTGCGCAGCGCTGCGATCGCAGTCGTGGCGCAGGAGTCCGGGTCGTCGGCGCGCAGTGAATCGCGCGCGGGGCCCAACTCGGCGGTGCGCGAGAGGAGGCCGAACACGCCCACCTTGTAGCCGCCCGACTCCACGATGCGCCAGCCCTCGAACGCCGGCTGGCCATCGGGGTACTTCACCAGGTTCGCGCTCACCAGCGGCACGCCGGCCGAGCGTGCGTGCTCGCGCGCGAACGCATAGCCGTAGCGCAGTTCGTTCGCGCCCACGCCGGCCGCCGCGGTGCCCATGCGCGCCATCTCGGCCAGCATGAACGGCGCGGCCTCGCGCTCGTCATCGGTGGCCGGGAAGAACCCGCCGGCATCGAGCGCCAACACGTTCGCATGCTTCGTGCGCACGCTGTCCAGGAACGTGGCCTTGCGCGCCAACCCGCCCTTGGGCGTGTGGCAGCCGCACGGGCTGGTCTTACCGCCCACGTCGTTCGTGGTCACGATCACGAGTGAGCTGCGATCACCCCCGCAGCCCGCCAGCAACGCGCAGGCGCAAGCGAACAGCGCGAGGCGGAGCATCCGCCCCGCGCTGCCCGTACGCTTCGGCTCAGAGCCCGCCAAGGGCCTGCTCCAGATCGGCGCGCAGATCCGCCACGTCCTCGATGCCCACCGACAACCGCAGCAGGCCGTCTTCGAAGCCCATCGACAAGCGATGCTCGCGCGGCACCGACGCATGCGTCATGGACGCCGGGTGGCACACCAGGCTCTCGACACCGCCCAGGCTCTCGGCACGCGTGAACAGCTGGAAGCGGTTGAACACCTTGCGCCCCGCCTCGAGCGAGCCATCGCCCGGGATGAACGAGATCATGCCGCCGAAGCCACTCGCCTGCCGCTTGGCCAGCTCGTGCTGCGGATGGCTCGCGAGGCCCGGGTAGAACACGCGCGTCACAGCCTTGTGCTTCTCGAGGATCGCGGCCAGCTCGCGCGCGTTCTCGTCATGGCGCTGCATGCGCACCGCCAGCGTCTTGGTGCCGCGCAGGCACAGGAAGCAGTCCATGGGGCCCGGCACCGCGCCGGCCGCGTTCTGCAGGAAGCGCAGCTGCTCGTGCAGCGCGTCGTCACTGGTGAGCAGCGCGCCGCCGATCATGTCGCTGTGGCCGTTCAGGTACTTGGTCACCGAGTGGAACGCCACATCGGCGCCCAGCTCCAGCGGACGCTGGAAGTACGGCGTCATGAACGTGTTGTCGACCACGACACGGATGCCCTTCGGCTTCGCCACCTTCACCACCGCCGCGATGTCCGTGAGCTGCATGAGCGGGTTGGTGGGCGTCTCCACGAAGATCATCTTGGTGTTGGGCTTGCACGCCGCGGCGATGGCATCGACCGACGTGGCATCGACGAACGTGAAGTCGAGGCCGTGGCGCTTCCAGACCTTGTCGAACAACCGGTAGGTGCCGCCATAGGTGTTCTGGCCGCACACCACATGATCGCCCGTCGACAGCGTTTGGATGAGCGCGTTCGTGGCCGCCAACCCCGAGCCGAACGACAGCCCGTACTTGGCGCCCTCGAGCCCGGCCAGGTTGCCCTCGAGTGCCGCACGCGTGGCGTTGTGCGTGCGCGCGTATTCAAAGCCCTTGTGATTCCCCAGCGACTCCTGGGCGTACGTGCTCGTCTGGTAGATCGGCGTCATGACCGCGCCGGTCGTCGGGTCCGGGTGCTGGCCCGCATGGATGGCCTTGGTGCTGATGCCGGACTTGCTCGTCACGTTCGCCACTACTCGCCTCCCGCGATGAACTGCAGCATGTCGAAGCGCGTCAGGATGCTCTTGATGGCGCCATCGGTCTTGACCAGCACGGCCGGCGAGCGCGTGGCGAGCAGCTTGGCGACCACGTCGGCCGACTCATCGGCCGCCACGATCGGCAGCGGCGCGGCCATGATCGCGTCGACCGGCTGCTCCAACGCGGCCGGGTTCGCGAGCGCGGTCTTCAACACATCGCCCTCATCGAGCGTGCCCACGACCTCGGCGCCCTTGAACACGGGAAGCTGCGACACGTCGTGCTGCTGGATCAACGCCAGTGCCTTCTTGAGCGGCTCGCCCGACTCCACCTTGAACAGCGTGCGCAGCCGTGCGGCCTTACCGGCCGCCACGTTGCCCGCGCGCATGTTCGACGGATCGAGCAGGTGGTTGTCGCGCATCCACTCGTCATTGTGCACCTTGGTCAGGTAGCGCTCGCCGGTGTCCGGCAGCAGCACCACGACCAGGTCGTTCGGCGCGCACGTCTTGGCCACCTCGAGTGCGACCCACGCCGCCATGCCCGCCGAGCCGCCCACGAAGATGGCCTCTTCGCGCGCCAGCGTGCGCGCCAGGTTCAGGCCGTCGTGGTCGTTGCACTGCAGGATGCGATCGACCACGTCGAAGTCGGTCGCGGTCGGGATGAAGTCCTCGCCCACACCCTCGATCTTGTAGGTGTGCGCCTCGCTCATCTGGCCCGTCTCTTTGTAGTGCTTGAGGATCGAGCCCACGGGGTCCGCACCGATCACCTGGATCTTTGCATTCTGCTTCTTGAGATACTTGCCCGTGCCCGAGATCGTGCCGCCCGTGCCCATGCCGGCCACGAAGTGCGTGATGCGGCCCTTGGTCTGCTCCCACAGCTCCGGCCCCGTGCTCTTGAAGTGCGCTTCGGGGTTCGCGGGGTTGTGATACTGGTTCATGAGCACCGCGCCGGGGCGCTCGCTCGAGATGCGCTTGGCGACGCTGTAGTAGCTCTCGGGATGCTCGGGCTCCACCGCCGTGGGGCTCAGGAACACCTCGGCGCCGAACGCCTTGAGCAGGTACACCTTCTCGCTCGAGACCTTGTCCGGCATGCAGAAGGCCGCCTTGTAGCCCTTGACCGCCGCGACCATGGCCAGACCGAGTCCGGTGTTGCCCGAGGTGCATTCCACGATCGTGCCGCCCGGCTTCAAGCGGCCCTCGCGCTCGGCGGCCTCGACCATGGCCAGACCGATGCGGTCCTTCACGCTGCCGCCGGGATTGAAGAACTCGACCTTGGCCAGCACGGGGCACGGCAGATCGCGCGCCACCTTGCGCAGGCGGACCAGCGGGGTGTGGCCAACGGTATCGAGAATGGACTCGTGGTAGTTCAAGCCCTCGAGGATGCTCACGGGGTCGCTCCAGAGAAGGGGAAAGTCGTTTGGGAGCGGCCGGCGCGCCCCTCGGTATGCCGGGGGCCGCATGCTCTGGGCCAGCAGCCAAGTTAGGTGCCCGCCCGAACGACCGTCAAGCGCACCGAAGGAACGACGCGGCCGCCCGCACGACAACGTGCGAGAAGTCGACGCCCCCGCGGCCGGAACGGGCCACGGGGGCGTTCGAGAGTGGCCGCTAGTGCCCGGCCTTCATCTTGTCCTGCGCCGGGCTCGGCGGCAGCTTGGGCAGCACGGCGGGCACCTGGTGCACGATGTGTGGCTGGAACACCGCGAAGTCGAAGTTCGGGCTGGTCGTGCTGTTGTGACACGACCGGCATGTGGCCTCGGTCACCTTGGCGGGTGCCGCGGCCAGCGCCTCGTGCTGCGTGCCCATGCCGTGGCAGTTCTCGCACTGCACGTTGCCCAGCTTGCCGGCGTCCTCGGACGCGTGGAAGCCGCCCGACTGCTGGTAGCCCACCACGTGGCAGGTCACACACTCCGGCGTGGACTCACGGTTCACATCGAC